>CAYVSN010000153.1:0-3968 GCA_964453875.1 uncultured Dehalococcoidales bacterium | reverse complement strand
TACTGCCTCCCCACCCACCTTGCGGATTTCGGCTACCACCTCGTCACCTGGTCCCGTGGAACTTCCTGTCCCATCCCAAGCACCTCCAAAGTCATTGACCACCACCCTGGCTCCTTCTGCCGCAAGGGCAAGGGCATGAGCTCTGCCCAAACCCCGACCGGCACCTGTAACCACTGCAACCCTACCCTTTAGTCTATCTCCCATATTCTCAACCCCCTTGAAATCAACGTTGCTCGGCCTGATTTCTCAGGCAATGCCTCTATTTTCGTGTACATGCCAAGCATATTAGTCATTCACGCCTTTCCGTGGTTGGAGTTCTTAGTGATCATAGCACGGAGGCCTCACTGCGGGAGAATCTTACAAAGCGAGTTTGAGATGACCACATTTCATGAAAAACCGAAAACCAGGGATCTAGTTATCTCTTCTATGCTGTGGTTCAAGGCTTCCCTATCGGCGTATCTTATGTTCAGGATTCTTCCAGAGATCTTGTGAGCTCCTAGCTCAAGATATCGGCATTCCTTTAACAACGGCTTGAGAATAAGCCTGTTGCCTCCAAAGAAGACATAGTCCAGGGTGTAACTCTTGAATCTCTCCTCGATCCTGTTGCTGACCTTCCTTAGAAAATCTTTTTTCTGCTCCTCGGTCCTCCGGGCGAACCTTTTCTCGCTCATCCCTCCCTTCCTATGCTCCTGGTGGATATACCCCGTGCCTGTTTTGGAGTCTACTAGATTGTCACGGTCAAAAATCCCTAAAGAGTATGAACCCCATGTCACTAGCACGACCCCCGTGGTACATCTTCGCTCCAGTGTTTCATAGAGGACTGAAGCATCAAGCTCACCGATTGAAATCTTGTCCTCACCTATAGGGAATGGAGGCAGCACTATATATTTACTATTCTCCTGCCAGAATACCGCCGCCCCAGTTCTGTACTTCGCAGCCTCTCTAACAAGAGCTTCGTTAGCAACTGAGTATTCGATCTCACCGGCACAAATGTCATGTCCAGCCTCGATCAAAAGCTCACTTGCACGATGGGGAAAGGAGGAGGGCTTCATGTATAAGTTTACATAATCTCCCGGGATGGTTCTTAGCTTGGCCAAAAAGCTGTATAGTCTCCTCTTGCTAAGAACCTCCCTTTCCATGTATCAAATCATGGCGCGCTGTTCTCTATCGCTCACCTAAACTATACTGCGTTTGCTTGGATATGGTAGGAACACCCTTCAATGTAGAGTTGCGCTTTCGGGGCTTTCTGGGCTGCTTATCTGCGCATGAGACAACTTCGAAGTCTCCAGGCGCATATGCAAAAACGTCAACTTCTCCCGAATCACTAGGTATGAGTTTTTCAATCTGTACTAATCTTTCCCTGACCGCTCTCCAGTCCTTTGGATAACTGCCAAATCAAATCACGATGGACATCCATCTCATCACGGGCATGAGAGCCAGGAACAGTCACCTTTTGAGGGTTATGAGGTCTGAGACATTCAAGTAGTTGGTTTACTTTGGTCATCTCACCCCATCTCTGGCTCAATTAGCCCATAGTTGCCATCTTTGCGGCGGTATAGCAAGTTGAGTTCACTAGTGTCGGCATTGATGAAGAGAAAGAAATCGTGTCCTAAAAGCTCCATGTGATTTATGGCCTCGTCTTCGGGCATTGGCTTAATGAGGAAATGCTTCGTTCTCACAATGCTTTTGGGAACCTCTGCCTTACCTGCCTCAGTTGCTGCCCCTTGGCGAGCCAAAGAAGCGCCTTTGCCTCTGTTATAGCGCTTGCCTTTGTACCGCTCAATTCGACTGGTTAGGGCATCCGATACTCTGTCAATTGCCGTGCGAACATCCTTGGCTTTCTCTTGAGCCCTAATCAAAGTGCCTCTGCTATCGAGGGTGACTTGAACGGTGAATCGTTGGTCAGGCAGTTTTGCCTTTCCCTCGGAAATCTCTACCTTGCCTTCACTTATCGCAGGCAAGTATCGCCCCAGTTTGCCGATCTTCTGGTTGATGTATTCTTCCATCGTCTCAGTAACTTCCACAGCATTCTTGGGGAGAATCTGAAGATTCATATTCCCTCCTCACCTTTGGATTTCCCTAGCCAGAGTCAGACCCCATACAGAAATAGCCCCTTTGCTTTTGAGAGCTTCGGCACATGATTCCAATGTAGCTCCAGAGGTACATACATCGTCAACAAGGATAATCTCCTTACCGCTCACCTTTCCATTGTGACATGCGAAGGCATCAGTTACATTCCTATGGCGCTCTTCTAAATTAGCCGCTTTCACTTGAGGCGTTGCCTCCTTAACCCGAATAAGACAATCCGCGATCACCGGGATATTGGTGAGCTTACCTAAGTCCCAGGCCAAAAGCCTGGATTGATTATAGCCTCGCTCCCTCAGTCGCTTGGGATGGAGAGGTACCGGAATAAGAGTTTCACCAGGCAGGGGATTTGACTCCAAATAATCGGCCAGCAATTCAGCTAGGCAGGGAGAAATCGCCTTCAAATTGCGGTACTTGAGCTGGTGAATGGCGTCGCGCATTACCCCATCAAAGCGGAATGGGGAACGGATGCCATCGATTTCAGTTTGCCTTTCCCTGCAGTTGGAACACAAAATGCCACTTGCTTGAGGCCTACCACATCTAGGGCAGATTGGCGGCATCAACTGCGGTAATTTCTCTCGGCAACGAGGACACAGAAAACTGCCCACTTTCCCACAGGCAACACATTGGCGTGGGAAAAGGGAATCAACTGCTAGCTCAAATACTTGACCTAAGCGAAGCAAACTTGCTATTTGGGAGCAAACTCCCGGTGTGAACGACTGTGAAGTGCTCCGCTGAGAATGGGTTCGTTTATGTATACCTCGCCATTCCTGATTTTGATGTTATAGCCGCAATCGGGATTCGTACATACCCAGGCTTTGTAATGAATTGCTGCTCCTTGACCACCGAAGTCGGAAAGAGGCACCAAATCTCCCGTACCACACTTCTGACATTTGGGCATATTAGAGTTCTCCAAGGATTCCACCTCCCAGACCAAAAGTAATAGTTAAGTTTACGCGAAAAACGCTGAGATGGCAAGGGGATTTCGCCCAAAATTTTCAAAAGATTTGGCCAATTCACGGGCTTTCCCCAACCTTTAGCTCTACCACAGAAAGACGAGTGTAAATAGGTCCACTGGGTGTTAGCTGGCTTCTCATTAGGCTAATGTCTTTGACATCGAGGCAATAGCTGATTTCAAAATTGGCGGACATTACCACTTCGCCAAGGCCTTTTCTCTCTATAGGCGACGCTCTTTCTCTGATGCGAGCTAGAGTCAGATGTGGCGCAAAAGAGCGTTCTTCTTTAGCAAAGCCCAGAGGAGCAAGTGCCGAATCAACATTCCGCTGTAAGCCTAATAGCCTATCTAATTCCCCACCAATGCCAACCCACAGAACACGAGGCTGTTTCAGATTTGGGAAAGCCCCCAATTCAAAAATCTCCAAATGGAAGGGAGAGATGCCTTGAGCCGCTTCCTCTATAGCTTTGGTTATCTCGGTTACTTGCTTGGAGGGAATGTTGCCTAAGAACTTCAAGGTGAGGTGAATGGCCTTGGCATCTACCCATTTAATGAATGTATGCTCATCTCTCTCCAGTTCACGCCTCAGCCTGGCTAGGCCACTCTTAACTTCATCGGGCAGTTCAATAGCGACAAAAGAACGTATTTGCTCAGGAAGTTGTTGCAAGCTCCCTCCTTTCAACGAGATAGTAGTTTTTGCGCGTTACGCTCCAAAATGTCATTCTTATCTTTTTCACGGAGTTCTGAATATCGGATTTGGGCAATCATTGGACTTTGGGAGATAAGCGGATAATCGGTGCCAAAGAGTATTTTGTTGCTGCCAATAATGTCACTCACTCGCGTGAAGATCTGAGGTCGGTAAAGGAAAAGGCTGGCGGCAGTATCGAAGAAGACGTTAGTTAGCGCTTCAGCTACTTCAGGCATCAAA
>CAYVSN010000152.1:0-3999 GCA_964453875.1 uncultured Dehalococcoidales bacterium | reverse complement strand
TTCTGGACGATAATGGCATCAAGTACCAGGAGTTCAATGTAGCTGAAGATAAAGCAGCACGCGATGAAATGGCGCGGAAATGTCAGTCATTGGGAGTTCCTACGATTTGCTTCGATGGCGAGGTGGTGGTGGGCTTCAATGAAGCGGAGCTCAGAGAGAAGCTAGGTCTTTAGTTCGCCCGGGTGAAATCATGCATGAGTTGATCATCATTGGTGCTGGCCCTGCCGGGATGACGGCGGCAGTGTACGCGGCGAGGAAGAAACTAGACACATTGCTTATCAGCTACGATGTGGGAGGGCAGGTTCTCTGGACCACTGCCATAGAGAATTACATGGGCTACCAGTTCATTGAAGGCCCCGAGTTGATACAGAAATTCGAGCAGCAAGTAAGGCAGTTTCCCTCCGATGTGAAAATCAAAAGCGGCCAGAGAGTTGAGGCTCTGTCTAGAATAGACGGGGGCTTTGAGGCCAAGACAGACAAAGGTGAAAGCTACCAGGCCAGGGCGGCTATATTTGCCACAGGGAAGCGCCCCCGCCAGCTCAATGTTCCAGGGGAGAAAGAGTTGCTTGGCAGGGGAGTTACCTACTGCGCTATCTGCGACGGTCCCATCTTTGCCGGTGAAAATGTCGCTGTCATCGGTGGGGGCAACTCGGCTCTAGAGGCTGCCGAAGATATGATTAGGATTGCCAAACACGTTTATCTAATATCGCTAACTCCCCTTACAGGTGACCAAATACTGATTGACAAGGTGAGTGGCGCCAGCAATTTGACCATTTTCCTGGAGCATGAAGTCCTGGAGATAAAGGGAAAGAGCCGTGTCGAGGAAATAAGAATAAGGGACCTGAAAAGCAAACAGCAACGAGAGTTGGATGTAGGCGGTGTCTTCGTCGAGATTGGTCTCATTCCGAACTCGGAGGCGATAAAAGCGATAACTGCTCTAAACCGCTTTGGGGAAGTCGAGGTCAACTGCGCCAGTGAAACCGATGAACCGGGGCTCTTTGCTGCCGGGGATGTTACCAATGTTCCTGAAAAACAGATAGTGGTAGCTGCTGGGGAAGGAGCTAAGGCCGCCCTTCAAGCCCATCGCTATCTTCAGAGATTGAAGTTATAAAGGAGGACATAAACTATGGCGCTATTTTCTGCTAGTGAGCTTGTTGAAGTTGCCCTAGGGATTGAGAAGAACGGGATAGCCTACTACAGCGCACTCGCTGAATCAACCGTTGATGCTTCACTGAAAGGCACCTTCAAGAACCTGGCCGATATGGAACGGAAGCACATGGAAATCTTCCAGAACATGCTGACATCCGTGGGCAAATATCAACCACCATATGCCGGTGAAAGTGAACAGGAATATGAGCTTTACCTTAAGGCACTCGTTGACTCCGCTGTGTTCGCCGACGACAAGGTTGCTCTTCACACGGCGCGAACGGCCTCTAGCCTGGCTGAGGCGATCCAAATAGCCATGGGCGCAGAGAAGGACTCCATTCTATTCTACAACGAGATGCGCGACCTTGTGCCTGAGCGAGAGCGGCCAATCGTCGATGGAATAATCAATGAGGAGAAGTCCCATCTAAGGCAGCTCTCCAGTCTTAAGAAGAAATTTGCTTATAAAGGAGAGTAAAATGCAACAACAGGAAGCAAAGAAAATGGTGGGGATACTCCAGGACGCTGTCAGGATGGAGGTAGAAGGCAAGGAGTTCTATCAACAGGCAAGCCAGAAAAGCGGCAACAAGCTAGCCAAGGAGCTATTCCAAAGGTTGGCTAATGAAGAGGATGAGCACCGTGGGAAATTTGAGGAGATTTTTCAGGCACTGCAGAAAGGTCAGGATTGGCCTGATGTGGAACCGCCTTCTTGGGGAGGGAAGCAGCTCAAGTCCATATTGACCCAAGCCACCAAAGAGCTGGGCAGTGAAGTCAAAGTGGCCGAGTCTGAACTCGAGGCTATTAGAACAGCCATGGATATGGAAAACAAGACTCACGATTTCTATCACTCACGAAGTGAACAAAGCACCCTTCCTCTGGAAAAGAGCTTCTACCAATCCCTAGCCGCCGAGGAAAGAGGGCATTACCTTGCTCTCGTTGACTCCCACGAGTACCTGACTGATCCTGCAGGGTGGTTTACCAGAAAAGAGCATTGGGCCATGGACGGGGCATAAACAGGCAACTAGGAGCGTTGGTAATGGATGACATTGTACTGAGCATCAAGCAGCTTACTGTGGAAGTACAGGGCAAGGAGATTCTGCATAATGTAGACTTGGAAATCAAATCTGGTGAGACCAGCGTCCTCTTCGGTCCCAACGGCAGCGGGAAGACTACACTCCTTATGGCCATTATGGGTTTCCCTAAGTACCAGGTGACCAAAGGTAGCATTGCCTTCAAAGGCAAAGACATACTAGGCTTGTCGACGGATGAAAGGGCCCGCTTGGGACTCGGCATATCCTTTCAGAGGCCGCCAGTAGTCAGAGGTGTGAAGACGCGGGATATGCTTACCGCATGCGTTGGCGCCGAAGGCGGGGAGGGGCTAGACGCGGTAGCTGAACATGCCAACTTGACTGATCTTCTGGACAGGGAGATAAACTACGGCTTTTCCGGCGGAGAAATGAAACGCTCTGAGCTAGCACAGCTTCTAGCCCAGAATCCAGACCTAGCTTTACTAGATGAACCCGAATCCGGCGTTGACCTGGTAAATATAGCCCTTATAGGTGAACTAATAAATGAGCTGCTGGAGAGGGGCCACCGAATACGTGACCGCAGACACGCTGGACTTATCATCACCCATACTGGCCATATTCTGGACTATGTCAACGCCCGAACCGGCTACGTTATGTGTGACGGTGTGATAGGGTGCGAGGGTGACCCGCGTGAGATCTTGAAAACTATCAAACAAAAGGGCTATGAGGAGTGTATCAGATGCTTCATAGGGAGATCGCGAAATGAGCGAAGTAAAACCTTCCAAAACATACACGGATAGAGCTAAAGCAGCGTCGGCCAAACCAGCAGCCCTTGGTGAGGATATAGATTTGGGTATTTATATTAGCTCATCTGACGAACAACCTTATCGGGCTGACCCATCGGAACTTCCTGCCAAGGCCAAGGAACAGATGCTGGGGGCAGGGATCATTCTGGATGACGTAGGCCAAAGGTCGGGAACCTACATCCAGATGGATAACTCAGCCGTGCACAGCTCAGTCAGGCAAGAGGGTATAGAAGTAATGGCAGTCAGCCAAGCTCTGGAAAAGTATGACTGGATGGCGGACTACTGGTGGCAGGCGGTGGCCGTAGACACAGATAAGTACACCGCCAACGTAGAGCTTACACAGTATGATGGTTACTTCATCAGGGCCCTTCCTGGGTACAAAACGATTTTTCCGGTTCAGGCCTGTCTCTATTTGTCCAAAGCGCGAATAGCTCAGAAGGTGCACAATATCATCATTGCCGAAGAGGACTCAGAACTACATATTATTACCGGATGTACCACCGCCTCTAGAGAGGACCCCGGTCTGCATCTAGGCGTCTCCGAATTCTACGTAAAGAGAGGCGCCAGGGTTACCTTCACCATGATACATAGCTGGAACCCGGAGGTGGCGGTTCGTCCCCGCACGGCAGCCATAGTGGAAGAGAATGGTCTGTTCCTTAGTAACTATGTACTTATGAAGCCGGTTCGCTCGCTGCAGATGTATCCTGCCGCCAGGTGTGTAGGTGAGAACGCTGTCGTCAGATATAACAGTATTCTGGTGGCAGCCCCAGGGTCATCACTAGATGTTGGTTCCCGAGCAATCCTCAATGCTAAGGGCGCCAAAACGGAAATCATATCACGGGCCATCACTACTGGAGGTAGCATTGTTGCCCGAGGCTACATAGAGGGCAACGCCCCCGAAGTTAAAGGCCATCTGGAATGTCGAGGGCTGATTTTGCAGGGCGAAGGTACCATTCATGCTATACCGGAGCTTAAAGGCACTCTGGTTGGCATCGACCTATCCCATGAGGCAGCAGTAGGTA
>CAYVSN010000151.1:0-4026 GCA_964453875.1 uncultured Dehalococcoidales bacterium | reverse complement strand
TGCAAAAGCGCGCACCCTCTGCCAATTGATTAGTCAAACGCGCTATATAGGTCGGATGACGGTGAGCACAGCCAACGAATTATCATGCTATATGGCACCTGAAATTCTGGGTTTCAAGGAAATGCCTGAAGAGGCCTGGAAGAGATACGTTGGATGGCAGATGGCTACTGACGAGGCAGCAAAAAAAACCATGGATGCGGTGCCCAGATTCAAGCTAGGGGAATACAGTGCTGTATTGCTCTCACCTCTTCAAAGATGCCCTGTTACGCCTGACGTAGTTATTCTCTTTGGCAACGTCTCCCAAATGCTGGTGATTATTACTGCCTATCTCCATAGCAGAGGCGGATGCCTAACTTTTAGCGCCAGCGGTATGGGCGTGTGCGGCACTGTGATTGTGTCTCCCATCCAAGGGAAGAAGCCAACCTTAGGCATACCCGGCAACGCCTGGAAATTGCTGGCTCTGCCCTCAGATACCGATTTAGTCTGCGGCGTACCTACAGAACTGCTAGAAGAAATGGCTGAGAATGCCGAATTCATGCGTGCTCATGGAGGAAGTCGATATCCACCAGCCTGGCAGCATATTGATTGGGATGTTCAGCCACCAATAGGAGATTTGTTAAAGGAGGACGGACGACCTAGTTGGCTAGAATGAATACTCGTGACTGCGGGTGGGGCTAACGAGGGCTCTAAATTCTAAAAGAAAGGAGGTATGAACCATGAAAATTGTAAGCCTATGCGATGCAGGTTCGTGCTGCCCGGTGGTCAAGATCACCGATGAACGAGTGGAAATAGGGGAGAAGGACAACACCTGTGTTCTCACCAAGGAACAGTGGGAAACCCTTAAAGAGAAGATATTGAATAAAGAGCTCTAAGCCAGGAAAACCAGAGTCAAAGTCCATAAGCCCCACCCGCTCGATAAAGAACTATTCGCCGAGGTAATACAAAGCAGACTTGTCAGGGTCAGGATAGTATAGAGGTCCATGCCGAAAGTCAATTTTTTCGATTCCAAAACCTGCACCCTAATAGGGCTTGTCACCAACGTAGCGTTGGCAATCTTCAAGTTGCTCGCCGGTATATTTGGTTTTAGCTACGCTATGATAGCTGATGCCATCCATTCTTTCTCCGACTGCTTCGCTACAGGCACCGTCTACGTAGCCCTACGAATAGGAGAAAAACCGGCTGATGAGAGACATCCTTACGGTCACGCCAATGCCGAGACCATTGCCGCTTTTCTCGTTGCCCTCATAATCCTCGCTACCGGGGTGTACGTCGGCGTTTCTGCCGGCAACCTCATTGCCCATAAAGATTTCGAAACGCCAGCCACGATTGCTCTGGTAGCGGCTGCCGCTTCCATAGTGATAAAAGAGGGGATGTTTCGCTATACCCTCAAAGTGGGTAAGAGGAATAATAGCGTCGCCGTTATCGCCAATGCCTGGGATCACCGCTCGGATGTCTACTCATCGGTGGCTGCTCTAGTTGGTATACTTGGCGCCAGGCTGGCTTTTCCGTATTTAGACCCTATAGCTGGACTTGTGGTCTCAGCCTTGATCATTAAGATGTCGTTTTCTCTTCTGCGCCCAAATATTGGAATCTTGATGGACGAAACGCCAGAACAAGAAGTTCTGGATAAGATTATGGACAAGAGTCTGGAGATTGAAGGGGTTAGGGCAGTCGATAGTCTCAAGGCGCATCGCTGCGGTTCCAATTTCATTATTGATATAAAAATCGCTGTGGATAGCGGTGTCACCGTGGAACAGGGCCATCAAGTAGCATCCGAGGTGAGAGACAAACTCCTGAGCGAGGTGCGGCACGTGCAGGACGTCATGGTTCATGTTAACCCTTACCGATCCACCCAGGGTTAGAAAGCTTTCAACAATGCACTTGAGAATATACCCCAAGGGGCAAGAAAATGAAGGAGGTGAATTATGGAAGAGAAGAAAATCAAAGAAGTGGTGAAGCGGAGATATGCCCAGATAGCTAAGCAAGACCAACAGAACTGCTGTCCAAGTTGTGCTTGCGGGATCAGCCCCTTGTCACAAGCTGAGGCTATCGGATACTTGAGGGAGGATTTGAAACAGGTCCCGGAAGAGGCGATTATGGGATTGGGATGTGGCAACCCTACAGCTATTGCCGGGCTAAGGGGAGGAGAGACGGTGTTAGACCTGGGATCAGGAGCCGGCATTGATGCCTTTCTTGCAGCTAACCGGGTTGGTTCAAAGGGCAGAGTTATTGGCGTTGATATGACCAAAGCGATGATTGAAAAGGCAAGCGCCATCGCCAAGAGCAATGGCCATGACAATGTAGAGTTTCGTCTGGGGGAAATTGAGAAACTTCCCGTCGAGGATGAATCTGTGGATGTCGTTATCAGTAACTGCGTTATCAATCTCTCCCTGGATAAATCCAAAGCCTTCCAGGAGGCTTACCGAGCTTTGAAGCCTGGGGGAAGGCTCACAGTCTCTGATATAGTTTCCGAAAGAGCACTCCCTGAGGAAATAAAGAATGACCCTGATGCTTGGGCAGGATGTATCGCTGGGGCTTTAGAGAAACAGGAATACTTAGAAAAGATCGAGAAAGCCGGCTTTGAGGATGTGCAGGTGATATCTAGTAGGGAGTTTTATATAGAGGGCAGAGAAAGCAAAGCGATGGAGAAGCTTTCAAGCATTACAGTGAAAGCATATAAGCGTGAAGAGGAGGCATAGCATAGCTCAGGGAGAGGGAAGAAAGGTTGGGACTTGGGAGAAATATCTGAGCCTGTGGGTGGCACTTTGCATTGGTGCTGGGATAGGGGGCAGGGAAACGTTGACGTTCTAATTGAAGTTCCCTTCACGCTTTTTTGGTGTGGCTCTGTAGGAAGACGCGGGATTTCTTCTACCACCCACAGTTTCAATACTTCCATGATGCTGAAGGAGTCAAATAGTCGATAGCCCAGTTTTTCATCGTATTTAAAGATTACGTCATTGACGTATTGCCCTTCCTGGCCATAGGGTTCTTCCTGAGTGGCTTGATCCACGAATTTGTCCCCACGAGGCTGGTGGAAAGACACCTTGGCGGGCGAGGAGTAAAGCCGATTCTCTACTCCACTGTTGTCGGAACAGCACTTCCCATCTGCTGCATAGGCTCCCTCCCAATAGCAGTGAGCCTGTACCAGAAGGGGGCAAGGTTGGGGCCAGTTCTGGCCTTTCTAGTAGCAACGCCAGCTACCTCCATAACCGCCCTTCTGGTGACCTATGCTCTCCTGGGATTAAAGTTTACGATGTTCATCTTCTTTGCAGTGATAGTGATGGGCTTGGTTATGGGGCTGGTGGGAAATCTGATCAAGGTCAAGCCTAGAGCTTCTGCTCCTCAAGGTCAACAAGCTATCGATCCAGTTTGTGGCATGCGCATCGA
The DNA here is from genome assembly GCA_964453875.1 of uncultured Dehalococcoidales bacterium. Lineage (GTDB taxonomy): Bacteria > Chloroflexota > Dehalococcoidia > GIF9 > AB-539-J10 > JADFUX01. The sequence continues at coordinate 639 of CAYVSN010000151.1, read as the reverse complement.
GGCAGGAAAAGCAGCCAAAGCAGAATATGGTGGGGAGGTTTATTATTTCTGCTGTTCCCATTGCCAGCAGGCATTTGAAAGTAGGCCAGAGGAATATGCAGGAACTCATTCCCGGAATTTCACTCACCGGCTGAAGCATATGTTCAAATATGCCTTCGTGGACATGGTGAAAGAAATCGGCCCCGAGTTGCTTCTGGGACTAGCTCTGGCAGCTTTGGTGGCAGCGATTGCCCCTGTAGGGAATTTTGTAGGAAGCTATCTCGGTGGCGGATTAGGGTATCTCTTCAGCCTTATCTTTGGCCTAATCATGTATATTTGCTCCACTGCTAGCGTTCCCCTGGTTCATGCCTTTGTGTCACAGGGAATGAACATTGGGGCCGGGATGTTGCTTTTGTTGGTAGGCCCGATTACTAGTTGGGGAACCATCCTGGTTCTGAGGAAGGAATTCGGTGGCAAGACCCTGCTTACCTATCTGGTAGTCGTCAGTATAATGGCTTCGGCTCTGGGCTATTGCTTTTCGATGATATAGGAAAAAGAAGAGAGTATATGAAGGGTAAGAAAATCGTAGGAGTTTGGCGCTCCTTTTGTGGTTGATGATCGAGACATGCTAATGAACTTGAAGCAGAATATCAAGATGCC
>CAYVSN010000150.1:0-4027 GCA_964453875.1 uncultured Dehalococcoidales bacterium | reverse complement strand
CGGAGCGAGACGAGTCAAGAAAAGGAGAAATCATAGCTACCAAAGTTGAAATAGACATGTCCAAAGTAAAAGCAAAGATACTGGAAAAAGTCAAGGAAGAGGTAGCTGGTGTTAAGCTCGAGGATGCCACAGTGATAGTCAGTGGGGGCAGAGGTCTGGGCGGGCCCGAACCTTTTAACACCACGTTAAAGGAGTTGGCTGATGTATTACATGGCGCGGTAGGAGCCACGCGCCCACCCGCTGATAATGGCTGGGTTCCTGAAGCATTGCACATTGGCCTCACAGGTAAGATCGTCGCCCCTGAGATTTACGTCGCTATAGCCATATCCGGAGCTAGCCAGCACGTCGCTGGTTGCTCCGGCTCCAAGACTATCATAGCTATCAACAAGGACCCTGAGGCCAACATATTCAGAGAGGCAACATTTGGCGTGGTGGGCCGCTATGAAGAAGTGGTGCCAGCCTTTACTCAAAAACTAAAGGAACTGCTCGCCGGCTAGGGCAATAACCAATAGACTCAAGGAAAGAGACTAACCTTTCCCCTTTTCCTTGTCCGTCTTCCTCTCAGCAACAATCCTCTGGCTGATGTGAGATGGCACCTCTTCATAATGACTGAATTCCATGGTAAAGCTGCCACGCCCTTGAGTCATTGATCTCAGGTCAATGGCATAGCGAAGCACTTCCGACTGCGGCGCTTGTCCCTGGATAACGTTAGCACCATCTTCAGGGAACATCGCGACCACACGCCCCCTTTTGGTGTTAAGGTCGCCAACAACGTCACCCGTAAATGCGTCAGGCACAGTTATAGTAAGACTCATTATCGGCTCCAACAGTATGGCTTGACCTTGAGATAAACCTTTCCTCAAAGCGTGGGCCCCAGCAATTTTGAAGGCGATATCTGAGGAATCGACCGGGTGAGAACTGCCGTCGTAGAGGGTTACTCTCACATCAACCAGTGGGTAGCCGGCGACAAGCCCTTCCTCTTTAGCCTCATAGACCCCTTTTTCCACAGCAGGGATATAGTTCTTGGGCACCCGCCCGCCAACAACCCTCTCAGCAAACTCAAAACCACTGCCCCGGGGCAAGGGCTCAAGCTCCAGAAGGACATGACCATATTGACCATGTCCGCCAGTTTGCTTCTTGTGTTTGTACTCCGCTTTGGTTGCCAGAGCGATAGTCTCCTTGTAAGGAATCTTCGGCGGAGCTAGTCTCACCTCCACGCCAAATTTGCGACGCATCCTTTCCTTTACTATCTCTAGATGACTGTCACCAACCCCAGAAACAACAACCTCGTTAGTAACAGGATCCCGCCGCACCCGAAGAGAAGGGTCTTCCTCGCAGATTCTAGGTAAGACTGTGCTCATCTTATCCAAATCGGCCCTGGACTGTGGCTCAATTGCCATGCTCAGGTTTGCTTGAGGAAACTCAATGCCGTCAAGTATTACAGGATGCTCCTGGGAGCAAAAAGTATCTCCAGTAGTGGTCAGGTTCAATCTAGCCACCACTCCTATATCTCCAGCAGCCACTTGAGGCACTGGTTCCTGATTCTTGCCCCTCAAGGCAAGAAGTTGACCGATGCGCTCCATCCCACCCTTAGTGGCATTCCAAACCTGAGAATTGCTAGCAATCAAACCTGAGTAGACTCGGAAATAGCTTAGCTTGCCTACATAGGGATCAACAGTGGTCTTAAATACTAAACTGCTTAACGGGGAATCTACGCTTGGCTCAAGCTCCTCTGTAGCACCAGTTGCGGGATTCGTAGCCATAATAGCGCCTCTGTCTTCAGGTGAAGGCAAGTAATCACGGATAGCGTCAAGAGCTGGGGTAATACCAAGACTGCGCAGGGCAGAACCGATTAGAACAGGCACCAACTTACCAGTTATGGTTGCCTCCCGTATAGCACCTGACATCTCCTCCTTGCTTATTTCCTCACCTTCCAAATACTTAGTAAGAAGTTCATCGTTTGTCTCAACCACCGCCTCTATTAATTTCTCACGGTAAGATTTGACCTGATCTTGAAGAGGGGAAGGCAAATCATTGTCTTGCAAAGACACTAAGTCTATAACCCCTTGGAAATTCTCTTGTGAGCCCAAAGGCAATTGAACTGGCAAGCACTTTGCCCCCAGCTTAGCTTGGATTTCGTTTAGAGCGCGGAAAAAGTCGGCATTTTCACGATCCATTTTGTTCACGAAGATTAGACGAGGCAAGCCATTTTGCTCACTGTAATCCCACATCTGCTCAGTGCCCACCTCCACACCAGAAGTGGCGCAAATCACAATGACCGCCGCATCGCTGACGCGCAAGCCCGCCTTTACCTCGCTAGCAAAATCAGCGTAGCCCGGCGTGTCAATAATATTCAGCTTGGTTCCTTCCCACTCTAGTGGAAGCAACGATAAGTTTATGCTCATCTTTCGTTCTATCTCGCTCGGGTCGTAGTCTGAGGCAGTGGTGCCCTGTTCCACATTGCCCAATCGGCCAATAGCGCCTGACGCGAAAAGCATCGCTTCCACTAGCGAAGTCTTGCCTGCTCCGTAATGAGATAAGAACACAATGTTACGGATTTTGCCTGATTCATAAGGGCTCATTATTCCACCTCAGTTCTTTGTTGCTCTTTCACTTTTGACTTCTCACCCTTCCCTAGCTCACCAACGACGACATCAATCAAGCCAACCAAGGCTAATTGCCCCTCTTTATGCGCCAGGAAAATGCAACTTCGCGCCGGTTCGGCAAATGCTGGCAATTCTGTCGCCTTGTCCCTCAACCCCAGTTCCTCCCTACGCCTATTGTCAACTTCAAGAATTCCGTTTGTGGTTCTACCTGCACCCCTTAATTCCTCGCTTTCTATCATTCTCCGCCTAGCGAAGAATCTAGAAAGTCTCTGTACGCTTCGCTTCACTCAGAGTCACCTCATCCGTCCCACGCCATTGCTGTGGCACCCAGCCCTGAACGATACCCCAATAGCTTCTCAGCGTCTCCCACCGGCATTATCTCCTGTCGTACGGATTCGAGGCGATAAGGGCTGGTTTCCCCCCGAGGGAGCTATCCAAGGAATCGAAAGACCGTGAGCGCAGCCCATGCTTAGAATTATGTTCTTATGGCCTAGTTCAGCACTTCCCAATGGTGTCGCTGCATTCATAGCAGGTTTCGGAAGCTGTCCTTCAGGCGCACAAAGGATCGTCCTCGCGGCTATTATTATAAGCTTCTTCCCAAACGACAGGCAAGATGCAGAGGAGCTTGATAGTTCGTACTATGGCTAAGTCAAAGCCTGCTTTAGTGATGTGGTTCAAATAGATGGCCAACACCCTAATATGTATGCGACATTGGGGAGAAATCCGCCTATCCGCCTGTATTTGCAATGCCGAAGCCTTGTTCGCAGCTTCGAGGCCTCAGCCTCAAGGCCAAAACCAAAGGTTGGCCTCTCCACTCATAGCTTGCGGTGGTACAAAACCCTGAAAGGCGACTTATCACGAATCGGGTCGAGGAGTACAAGCTCTGTCACGTTGCAGAGTCGAATGCTATAATAACATTGTTCCGCAAGCTGAGATGAAATTAGACCGTGAGCAAGTTCAACATATTGCCTGGTTAGCTCGCCTGGGGCTGACGGAGGCTGAAATCGAGAAATTCAGCCTTCAGTTGTCTGATATACTGGAGAACTTTGAGATACTGAACGAGGTGGACACAAGCAATGTGGCACCAGCAACTCAGGCTGTCTTCCTACAGAATGTTTTCAGGGACGACGAAGCAGCCAATTCGTTTCCCCAAGCTGATATTCTAGTCAACGCGCCCCAAGAAGACGAGAATTGCTTCAAAGTAAAGGCAATATTGGAATAGCATGCTGGTCGATTTCATTGCCGTAGTTTGTGGTTATCTCCTTGGCTCCATTCCCTCAGCTTACATTGCCAGCCGCCTTAAGAAGAACATCGACATCCGCGAGGTGGGAAGCAAAAACATGGGGATGCTGAACGTCCTCTATGAGGTTGGGCCAAAGGAGGCAGTCTTGGTTTTGCTAGCCGATGCAAGCAAAGGCATA
>CAYVSN010000149.1:0-4031 GCA_964453875.1 uncultured Dehalococcoidales bacterium | reverse complement strand
TTTCCTTCCTATGAAGAATGCACCTGTGTCGTTGGCAAATGTAGTGAGGAGAGCCAGGTAGACCCCACCCCACCCCTCGTCCAAAAAACGCAAATTGAGCCAATAGCTGAGCATCCATCCGACATAAAGGGCGCCGCCAATTGTCCACGCCCAATTACGAAATGCCATTTCTCGTGGCGAGCGACAAAGCAGCCAAATCAAGGAAATCACTATACCCAAAGCCATGGCCAACGGCAGTATGTCGGTGTTCTTGTAGTGAAGGCCTAAAGGGCTTAGAGCAAGCACCAAGGCAAATAACAAGCCAAAGTAAGTCAAAGGCTTCCCTTCCCCAGAATTGGCAACCATGCGGTAAAACTCAAGAGTGCTTAGCAATACTACAGCAGCAATAAGGAGGCTAAACCAAGGATCGCCAAACCAAACAGCGGAAATGATGAGAGGTACACCTATGGCAGCCGTGATAACTCTTTGCTTAAGCATAGCTTGCTTCTACAGCTGTTGAGCCGCCGTAGGCTTGCCCACCTTATTTAAAGGCCAAGCTCTCTAGAGATGATTAACTCTTGGATCTCCGTGGTTCCTTCGGTGGTGTGATAAAGTATGGCGTCGCGGAAGTAACGTTGAATTGTTGATTCAGCTAGATAACCAGCGCCGGCATGAATCCGCATAGCCTCCTCAGCTACACGGATCGCTACATTGGAGGAAAAGTGTTTGGTCATGGGTGCTTCCTTGCGGCATTCATTTCCTTCATCAAAAAGCGAAGCGACTTGGTACAGAAGTGCCCTTGCTGCCTCTATTTCTACGGCTATGCGAGCTAATTTGAAGGAAATAGCCTGAAATTTCCCAATGGGCTGCCCAAACTGTTTTCTTTCTTTGGCGTAATTGATGGTGGCATCGAAGGCGGCTTGAGCCAGTCCAACGCTACGAGCACTATGCGAAATCCTCGCTGGATTCAAGGCCTCCAGCATATATCTGAAACCTCTCCCTTCCTCTCCGATTAGATTCTCCACAGGTACGCGGCAGTCTTCGAAGCTCAGCTCACCCGTGGCCGCTGAGTGATGCCCCAGCTTCCTCATCTTCGTCCTGCCAAATCCAGGGGTATCCTTCTCTAAAATGATGGTGCTTATCCCCCGACTCCCCTTGCTTCGATCGGTAGAGGCAGCTAGGGTAACAAAATCACAGGTTTGCCCGTTCGTAATATAAATCTTGCTTCCATTTATGATGTAAGAATTGCCGTCTCTTTTGGCGGTAGTCTCAATAGCTGCAGCGTCGGAGCCAGCATTAGGCTCGGTAAGACCATAGGCAGTAACCTTCTCTCCCTCGATGGCAGGCACTAAGAACCTTTGCTTTTGCTCTTCGGTAGCATGAGTCAGTATGGCGTAGGTTGCAAGGCCTGACTGTACCATCAGCCCCGAACAAATACCGGACGAAACCTTGGCCAGTTCTTCAACCATAATGCATGTACCAATCTCACCCAATCCTCCCCCTCCATATTCTGGTGGATAACCAGGACATAGGTAACCAAGTTTTCCTAACTTGGAAAACAGCTCTACGGGGCATGTTTCATTTTGTTCAGCCTCATCCACTAGAGGGGCAACTTCAGTTTGGGCGAAGTTCCTTATCGCCTCCCTGAACATCTTTTGTTCTTCGCTAAGCCCAGAGTCCGTTTCTCATACCTCCTCAATTTCCTTTTGCTTGTTTTGGGCTATTCTGTTTACTTCTTCAATAAAGCTGTCAGTAAGCTCCTGAATATCCTTGGCGCTACTTTCAAGTTGATCCTGCGATATCTCTTTCTTCCTCTCGAGTTGTCTTAGTTGGTCGATGCTCTCTCGTCTTAGGTTGCGTAGGCTAACTCGCCTCTCCTCCGTTTTCTTGAGAACTACTTTGACTAGTTCTTTGCGGCGCTCTTCACTAAGAGGGGGTATAATCACGCGAATCACATTCCCGTCGTTGCTGGGATTAAGACCGAGATCGGATTTGAGAATGGCTTTCTCGATGCTCTGAAGAGACAGGCGATCCCAAGGCTGAACCATGATTACCCTCGCCTCGGGTATCGATATGGAGGCAAGCTGCTTGAGTGGAACTGAGGCCCCGTGATAATTGGCAAGGAGGTCCTCTACAAAGGCAGGGGAAGCTCGACCAGTACGGATGGCGGCCAGTTCCCGAACGAAACCATCAACCACTTTTTGCATCTTGCTGTCTAAATCAGCAAGTGCTTGCTTAAGCATCTCCCACTAGCCCGGACTGTCGCTGATGTTCTTCATGTAGTTGCCCAACTCGAACCTAGTAAACCTTCGTACCTTTATGTTCTCCCCTACCTTGGCTATCGTCTCGGCGATAACTTCCTCTACGGTTTTGTTAGGGTCTTTGATAAAAGGTTGGAGGAGAAGGCAAGTCTGCTGAGGATCTTCCTCCCCTTCGGTTGAGCTTTCTTCGTCACTACTAATGAACTTCGGGGACATTGCCGCTATCTGCAAGGCGAGGTCATGAGCGAGTTCCCTAAATTCAGCGGTATGGGCCACAAAATCAGTCTCACAATTCACCTCTACCATCGCTCCAATTTGCTCTCCGTGATGGATGTAAGCTTCGATTATTCCCTGACTTACGACGCGGCTGGCCTTTTTTTCTGCAATAGCTAGACCGCGCTGTCTCAAAAGCTCAAGGGCTTTCTCCACATCTTCGTCCGAATTCAAAAGGGCTTGTTTACAATCCAATATGCCGGCGCCAGTTTTGTCTCTCAGTGCTTTCACCAACGCAGCTGAAATCCTTGATCTGTCTTGCATTTTCTCGCAATCCTCCAAACGTTAGGTTTCCTCTGGGGTGAAAACGTAAGAGCCTGTGATTTCAAGACCCTCTTCTGATTCTGCTGGCAATTCGGCAAGTGGCACCTGACTTGTCTCTTCTATTGCCTTGCCTTCAATCACGGCGTCTGCTATTTTGCTGCAGACAAGTTTGATTGCCTTAATAGCGTCATCATTGGCGGGAACGGGGTAATCAATATCGGTAGGATTGCAGTTAGTATCAGCAATGGCTACCACAGGAATTCCAGAATTTCGAGCTTCAACAAAAGCAATCTTGTCTTTTATTGGATCGACAATGAAAAGAGCTCCCGGGAGAGATGTCATTTCCTTCAGGCTACCTAGCCGCTTATTCAACCTAAGGATTTCCCTGTCCAATTTGGCTCTCTCTTTCTTAGATAAATAATCAAATTCACCCTTATCCTTCTTTTCTTCCAAGCGAACTAGATAGTCAATCCGAGTTTGTATAGTGGCAAAATTGGTCAGCGTACCCCCAATCCATCGTTGATTCACATAACACACACCGCATCTTAGGGCTTCCTCTTCCACTATTTGTTGTGCCTGCCTTTTAGTGCCAACAAAGACGATAGTGTGTCCGCTGGCTACTAAATCCCGAACGAAGTTATAGGCTTTCTCTAACATAACAACGGTCTTTTCTAAATCAATTATGTGAATACCATTACGTTGGGTAAAAATATAGTCTCTCATCTTGGGGTGCCAATAGCTAACCTGATGACCAAAATGGGCGCCTGCCTCTAACAGTTCCCGCACCGAAATGAGCTCGACCATATGCTTCTTAACGCCAACCAGTATTTGCTCGCAAAGCATGACGAGTGTAACATAGTTGAGGTGATGGTGCAATAGCTATGTCTAGCGTGGTTTGGCTACAAGAAACTGGCCACAGGGAATACTTTGTCCAGCGGGTTCTAGAAAATGAGATTGGTGACCCAAATGTCAGAAGCATACTAATTAAGCCCAACATAGTCAGCCGAGAAGGTTACCCGACGACGACTCACGGAGCTACGCTACGCGCCGTCTTACAATATTTCTTGCCTTACACAAAGGAGATCTTGGTAGCTGATAGTCCGGCATTTGATGCGGGTGACTCGAAGGAGATTGTCCAAAGTCATGCCCTAAAACTTGTTTGCGATGTACTTGGCGTGGAGCTAGTTGACTTATCATCTGGCGAATTCACAGCAGTAAGGGCAGGAGGTTATGACTTGGAATTGTCGTCTATCG
>CAYVSN010000148.1:0-4032 GCA_964453875.1 uncultured Dehalococcoidales bacterium | reverse complement strand
CGGTAAAGCGCTGCATGTCAGATAGCGCCGTTGACGGCATGCTCCTCAGCGGCGGCCTCGATAGCAGTGTCATCGCCCTCCTCGCTGCAAAGCACCATCCTGGTATCAATACCTTTGTCATTGGTACAGCCGATCAAGATGATATGCCGCGCGCCCGGGAAATGGCTGGGCTCATCGGCAGCAATCATCACGAAAAGCTGCTTACCGTGGCTGATGTCACCAGAGTGTTGGCTAGTGCTATCTACTACCTGGAATCATTTGAGGACTCCTGTGTTCATGGTGCCGTTGCCCACTATCTGGCCGCTGAGTTCGCCGCCGCGAATGGCGCGACATGCATGCTGTGTGGCGAAGGGGCCGATGAATTCCTTGGCGGCTATCACGAGCTGAAGCAGGCTGGCTCCAAAGCCGAGGTGGACGAAGTGACCGATTATCTGATATCCAATGCCTACCATACTGCCCTGCAAAGGCTAGATCGTGCCTTTAATGCCCATAGTATTGAGTACCGCCCTCCCTTCCTCGATAGGCATGTAACCAATTTCTGCCGTAACATTCCACACGAGTGGAAGCAGTTCGGCCCGAATAAGATTGAGAAATGGATTCTGCGCCAGGCATTCGCGGCGCGCCTGCCCGAAAGCATCGCCAGCCGCGTAAAGAATCCCTTTGCCAGCGGAGCCGGCATTGACAAGCTCACCAAGGAGATTGCAGAGCAGAGGCTTTCTCAGGAAGAGCTTGAGCGCAACCCCAAGGCCGATTCTGGCCTCCGGTTCAGCTCGCTGGCTGAACTCTACTACTACCGGATATTCAAGGATATGTTCCCTGACCCCTCTTACAGCAGGTTCGTAACCAGGTGGGACCCCTTCCTAAGGCGTTAGACCGGAACTACTCGCCGAATACAAGCATGAGGTTGGTTGCCATTAAACGGATGAAAAAAAGCCGCATCCTCTGACTCTCCTTGGCGGAGCTGAGAACGAAACTGGTAAAATTGGAGTTGTATCGCAAAATCCATTCAGGGTTTTGGAGTAATAATGGCGAGTTTGTTCTCTACCGAAGCCCAATGTAGAGCAGAAGAACCGGCATTTGGATGTGATACCTGGGTAGCCCTACCAGATGCTACTGGGGCGGGAGTGGTGATGTTTGGCAAAAACAGCGACCGCCCAATGTTTGACTGCCAGCCTCTGCTGTTTCGTCCCAAAAAGAGGTGGCCAGGCGGTGCGAGACTCAAGCTTGAGCACAGAGAGATTCCTCAGGTCGAAGTCACCTACGCAACGCTGGGCTCAAGTCCATATTGGTGCTGGGGTTATGAACAAGGCATAAACGAATATGCTGTTGTCATCGGTAACGAAGCCATCTTTACCAAGACCTTCAGGGAGGCCGCGGACGCCCACAAAACAGGCAAAGGGCCAAAACTGGGGCTTCTAGGGATGGACCTCCTAAGGCTTGGCTTGGAAAGGGGCAAGACGGCACGCGAAGCGCTCGATGTTATAACCAGTCTTCTTGAAGAATACGGACAGTTTGGCTCGGGTATTCCATTGCTTGATCATGCTAGGGGAGGCTATGACAACTCTTACATTATCGCTGATAGCAGAGAGGCCTGGGTTCTCGAGACCGCAGGATGTCACTGGATAGCCACGAGAGTAACAAAAGGCACAACTTCGATTTCCAATGAGCCGAGTATCAGAGCTAAGTGGGATATCGTCTCTTCAGATCTCCTAGATTACGCTATCAGAAAGGGTTGGTGGCCGGAGGACAAAAGAGAGTCATTCGATTTCGCTCGTGCCTACATTAATGAAGAAAGAGCACTTCAGCTTACCCACATTAGAGCCATGAGAGTGCGCCAGCTTCTGGAAGAAGAGGAGGGCCACATAGCTCTCCGTTGGATGATGCGCATAGCAAGGGATCATTTTGAGACTACCTTCTTAAAGGGCCCCTATTTTGACGCTGCACTGCCCGATTTCCAGACAATTGATATGTATGTATCGCCAGCCAGATTTACCTGGGGAAATACTGCGAGCTCTTCCATTGCGATCTTGACCCGTTCCCCCGATGAGCTTCCTGTGTTCTGGTGGTGTGCAACACCGCCGGGCAACAGTTGCTACGTTCCCTTCTTCATTCACGGTAGCAAGCTCCCCGCCATGGTCTCCAGAGCTGGTACGTTTGGGAAAAAGGTTCGGGCACCAAATAAGGCAGAGGAAGACAGTTTCTCCCCAAAATCATATTGGTGGCTGCTCAGGGACCTTCTAGACAAGACGAAAGGAGCCCCTGTCGGAAGTAAGGTTGGCTACTGGGAAACACGAAACCCAATAGTGCGGGCGAAATTTGATGCTCTTGAGAAGGAATTTGAAGCCGAAGTCCCAAATGTGCTGCAGGAGGCTATCAAACTGAGAAAAGAGGGTGAAGAGGAGAAAGCTGCGAAGATTTTGGATGCCTACACAGAGAAATGCGTAAATAGAGTAGCACAAGAAGTAGACAGGCTGCGAGAGCAATTCCAATAAAGAAACAGGGCAAACTTACTGCTTGCCCACCAAGATTAGCCTTACATCCATTACATTTGTATCAGTAGGACCTGTTATTAAGAGGTCCCCTGGTTTCTCAAAAAAGTGGTAAGAATCATTGTTGTCTAAGAACTCAGCCGCATTCAGCCCCAATTGCCTTGCCCTTTCTACTGTTCTATTATCAGCTATGGCTCCAGCAGCATCAGTTGGCCCATCGGTGCCATCTGTTCCTCCACTGAGAATTACTACGTCTTTCAACTCGCTTATCTCCAACGCTGCCGCAAGGCAAAATTCCTGATTCCTGCCCCCCAGACCCTTTCCTTTGACGGTTACCGTGGTCTCACCACCAGAAATAAGGCATGCCGGTGGAACAAGAGGGCTGCCTGAATGCTGAATTTCCTTCGCAATAGCAGTGTGGACTTTTGCTACCTCTCTTGTTTCTCCTTCGATAAACGAAGAAAGCATAAGTGTGTTAAGCCCCAACTCCTTTGCCCTCTTTTCCGCTGCCCTGAGAGCAACAATGTTGTTACCGACAACAAAATTGTGGACGTTACGAAAGATTCTATCCGTAGCCTTAGGTGTCTCCTCAATCTCACCCCCTATTCCCTCTGCTATTTGTTCTCTTACAGAGCGTGGAATCTCCATAAGAAGACCATACTTCTCGATTATCGCCAGAACATCAGAAAAAGTCGAATTGTCTGGAACTGTCGGGCCTGAAGCAATACTATCTAATGAGTCCCCAACGATGTCAGAGAGTATCAGATTAATGATTGTTGAAGGATAACTGCGCCTGGCAAGTTGCCCTCCCTTTATCTGAGAAATATGCTTGCGAACAGCGTTTATCTCCCTGATGTCCGCACCGCAATTCAAGAGCAATCTCGTTAGCTCCTGTTTTTCTTCCAGACTTATCCCTTCACTGGGCATAGGGAGCAAGGCCGAGCCACCGCCTGAGATTAGTACCAAAACCAGATCATCTTTGTCTGTATCCCCAAGAAGTGAAACAATCTCTTGAGCGCCTCTCAACCCTGCTTCATCCGGGATGGGATGTCCAGCTTCATTGACCTTGATAACGCCCAAGTCAGCGATATGTCCGTACTTCACATTGATAACACCTCGCTCAATTCTATTGCCTAAGATCTCCTCTACCGCCTGTGCCATGGAAGCAGTGGCCTTTCCTCCGCCAATAACATAAATCCTCTTGAACTTGTTGAGGTCAAATCCTTCTCTTTCGCCACTGGGGCTTTCAACGGTGAGACGCTCTCCTTCAATATTCACACAGCTCTTGACCGCTTGGTGGGCATTTACACTCCTGATAGCTGCAAGGAATATATCAGCCGCCATAGACCTCAGCCCTTCTCTGGAATAATCGCCTTTCATATGAATCTTTTTGCTCTGCGCAAGGTCACCGCCATTATAGCAACTATGCCTGTTGACACCACAACCCCGAGTAGCTTTGCCAAAGTGGATGTTCAGTCAGGCAAAGATAGCCTATAGGGAAGTAGAAGGCTGAGGAGAACGAGTGCTGACTACGTTGCTTTGA
>CAYVSN010000147.1:0-4078 GCA_964453875.1 uncultured Dehalococcoidales bacterium | reverse complement strand
TCTTGCGTGTGAAGCAAGCGCTCTAACCACTGAGCTAACCGCCCAAGATCCAATCTATTGTAACCCTAAAGTCCCTATTTGTAAAAGTCCCGATTGCGTGATAACTGTAGTTTATCAACGAGGAAGCTGGCAGGCCACCTAACGATGTCCTTTCATATCGAGGTAGCAATCTGCTTGGTCGATGCTTCACGCCAACAGTTGGCGTCCCCCAGGGCATAGTTCCAAACACGTAAGCAACCCTTGAATAGCAAAGAAGCCTGCTACGCTAGCTATACTAGAAAAACCTGTGCGGGTATCTGGCAACGTAAACATCCAATGAGGCAGGAGAAATGCAAAGGGTTAGCATGGTAACTGAGAGTGTGGCCCGGTTATGCTGCTCTCCACACAGAGCACGGTTAGAGGGTAGCGCTTATTGCTTTTCCTCTTGCAACATTGCTTGGGCTAGTCGCTCGATGTCAGACATAGCCAGGGCAAGCGTAAGGAAGACAGATGAGCCTGATCTAGATATTTGCACCATAGACAGCAACTCCCCGACCTCAGGGTCAGGCACTACGCTCTTGCCCAGCTTGCTTCCAGTCCAAAGCAACCATCGGCCATCATTGGCCGAGTCCTCGTTAGAGAATACAAGGCACAACTCAGTATTTGTGATTGCTTCGCTCTTGGCAAAGGTAAGCGTAGCATACTCAATATCTCTGAAGCAGAGCAGGCTCAAAGTGACGGGGCCAATGGGCACTTCTGCTGGAATCTGCTCAGTCAGTGACTCGGGGACACTGGAAGCCAGCTTGATAAGGGCGTCGCCAAGCTGGGCGTACAGGTCGTAGACAGTGCCGCTGACAGGTTCTTCCAGTCCCACTGTGACATCAATGACATCTCTCACCGCCAGTCCTGTGCCAATAACCATCTGACCTTCAGCAGGAAAGGCTATGCTGAAAGCCTCATCCTGCTCACGTGTGTCGCTAAGAGCATATATCGTGAAGTTCTGATAGTTGCTCGTTGCAAGCTCCTTCCCTCTCTCCCTTTCGATACTATCTATGAAGCTGTCTTCGTCCAGCGCTCCTTCAACCAGAGCACCCCAGTAGTCAGGGCCAGCGTTGTCCTGAGAGGATTCCATGCTCTCAAGCAAAGCCAACGCATCAGCAAACACAATAACATGGGTAAAATCTCTCAGGTTTATGCCAGTCTCGCGCTGTACTTCGTCTAACGCAGCATCCAAGGTCTCGGGCAGAGTCGCCTCCTGAGCAGCTATCTCACGGTAAAGCTCGGCGAAGTCTTCGTCATTTATGATTTCTGCCAGCTCTACCTCAGCCAAGAAGTTGGCTCTCTGAGGTACAGCGGGTGGTATTTGTGTTGACTCTGGCGGCTTTCCTGGCGTGGCAGTACAGCCGGTGAGCGTAATCATGCTCACAAGCAGAATTGCAAGCAACACCACCAAGAGATGCTTGCAGCGCCTTTGCTTTGCACGCTGGTTCATGATTTGCCTCCCGTCACAACGCATGTATACCGTAACCTAGCCCTGGCTCCTACCACATCAGGATAATAGCACAATTCAGGCCCTACGCACAGCGGTTACAATGCATAATGACTTCCAGGAGAAAAAACCGCGGATTGGTCAGCCACTGATTGGACTGAACCCATAAGGCGGGCACGTTTGGCCACAGTAACGGACAGTCCCACGGCAGTCTGGGTTGGGCGATAGAAAGGCCTCTGCTCGCGCCAGGTTGCTTTCCTATGTAGATATTCCCAATGCATCCACACGGCAATAATTTAGGCGCGTTATCTTATGTCAAGTGCTCCAAGCCGCTCGTGGGGAATCACCTTACATCTATCACCACTTCCACACCACAGCTCTTAGATAGCCTGCTGAATTCCTGGAGACAGCGAGTACTCGTGCCCACGAGCCAAATGAGCTTCAGCTTTTCAGGCTCCACAATCTCTTAGCTAGCTCCTCTATATATGGCATATTTTCAAGCTTTCGTTTCCAGCTATCAGGAATTGATTCAATGCCGAGATAGGCTCCAGAGATAGCTCCCGTCATGGCTCCGATGGTGTCGGTGTCCCCACCTAAGCTGATGGCATAAAGAACGGCTTTGGAGAAGGAATCGTAGTAGAGCAGGAAGGAGAATATGGCTGTGGGCACCGAATTGAAAGCCTCAATCCCGTTGCCTAACTCAGCGACAACTTTGCTTTTGTTTTGCTCACCGAGAAGCGCTACCACCTTGGTCAGTCTCTGCTTGTAAATGTCCTCTTTGGTATAGGTGGTGAGTCTCGCCAAGAAATCGCCCCTGCTAAAGGATGACGATGGCTCAAGATTTGCAGCCAGGGCAATGGCATAAGCCTGCAAGGCGGCGCCCTCTCTGCCTAGATTGTGGGCGTGGGTAATTTGGCTTGACTTGTGAGCGATCTCTTCCAGCTCGTCCAGGCTATCATGGCAAAACACGCCTATTGGAGCAACCCTCATCGCTGAGCCATTGCCGTAAGAACCTCCCCGATACAGTTTTCCGGCTGCCTTGTCCCAGGGCTCGCCAGCTCTTATCAACTGAAATACTCGGGGTGGCCCTGGGCCGTAACCACGAAATGGGTCAACCTCATAGTTCTTGACGAAGGTCTGTGCCATGTCCTCGCCATCGAAGCCTCCGCATCTAATCAACGACTCAGCCACGCCAATCATCATGTGGGTGTCATCAGTATAGATTAGAATATCCCGCTTTTCAGTTGCTGATCTGATTTCTTCAATCCCAACCCTATACCGCCCTTCAAATGGCGCCCCTAGGGCATCTCCGACCGCGGTGCCGACCAAGGAGCCTGAGAACTTCGACCCTAGATTCCGCTGATCCATTGTTGATTCAAGGATTCTAGCTAACAATTATACACTATTGGATAGCGGTCTTTGATCTTCCGCCTGGACTCGCGTTGTTGCTGATTCGCACTGCTTACACTCGGAACAGGCTCCCCAATCTGAGGAGGGGAACGGCGTTGCTTCGCTTGCAACGACAAGGAGAGACGCTATACGTAAGCAATGATACGAACGACTGCACCTGATTGAGGGGGGCAGGTTAAACATGTTAGAATCGGAAATAATTTGCACGAAGCAGAAGGCGATGGATACTCTTAGGGGCAAATGCGCCATTGTAGGTGCCGCTGAAACTGAAGTGGGTCGCGTAGCTGGAGTGACCGGCATGTCCCATAGCCTCCAAGCCGCAAAGAACGCTATTGAGGATGCCGGACTGAGCAATAGGGATATCGATGGAGTGTTGACCCGTACGCCTTTCTGTGACCCTACTTTATGCTACAGCTTGCTGGTGGCAGAAAACCTGGGCATAAGTCCTAGTTACACCACTGACCTTGACACTTGTGGCGCCACGCCAATGACTATGGTCATTACCGCCGTTATGGCGATATCCTGCGGGTTATGTCAGGCAGTGCTGTGCACCTGGGGCCAGGACAAAAACTGGGTCATGAAGCAGGATATACGCGTGCACGGTAAGCCCAACTGGGGCAGTGAAGACTTTGAATACCCTTGGGGCTTCATAGAGGCTCCTATGGCCTTTGCTATGGCTGCCCGCCGACACATGCATTTGTATGGGACTAGTTCCCAGCAACTAGGAGCTATTGCAGTGGCTATGAGGAAACATGCCTGCATGAACCCTAATGCTCAAATGCACGACCCGATAACCCTGGAGGATTACTTTGCCTCCCCTCTTTTTGCCGAGCCCTTCAAGGTATTGGACTGCTCTTTAGTCTCCGACGGAGGGGGAGCAGTTGTGGTTACCTCGGCGGAGATGGGGATGGCTTTGCGAAAAACTCCCATTTACATACTGGGCGTGGGTCAGCACAACTTCGCTCATAGTTATTTCGGCCCCCTGGAAGTGATTACGCCTTTGAAGAAAGCAGGTGATAAAGCGTACCACATGGCTGGCGTAAGTCCACACGATATCAACGTTGCCGAGATATACGACTGCTTTACCTACTCAGTGCTAGTCCAACTGGAAGACTTGGGATTCTGTAACAAAGGCGAGGGTGGTCCATTTGTTGAAGAGGGACGTATCGCCATCGGAGGCGGACTACCGGTAAACACTCA
>CAYVSN010000146.1:0-4084 GCA_964453875.1 uncultured Dehalococcoidales bacterium | reverse complement strand
CCCCTCAGATAAGCCTCGATGTCAGCCGCTGCCCGTTTGCCCGCTCCCATGGCGCTAATGACTGTGGCTGCTCCTGTGGCCATGTCGCCACCACACCAGATTCTGTCTCGGCTCGTTCTGCCGGTATCCTCGTCAGTTTGTATCGTGCCCCACCTGGTGAGTTGAAGTTCTTTAGTTGTTGAGGGGATGATTGGGTTAGGTTTGGTGCCGAGAGCGGGGATTGCTGTGTCGACCTCCGTGATAAACTCGCTCCCCGGCTTCTGGATTGGTCTCCTCCGGCCACTTTCGTCAGGCTCACCAAGCTCCATTTCATACAATTCCACTGCTTTGACTCTGCCTTGCTCATCGCCGATAAACCTGCTGGGATTGGTCAGAAGCTTGAAAATAACTCCCTCCTCCTCAGCATTCTCTCTTTCTTCAAGCCTGGCGGGCATCTCCACCATGGAACGTCGATAAATAATGTAGACTTCTTCAGCTCCAAGCCTCAGGGCACATCTGGAGGCGTCCATGGCTACGTTTCCTCCACCGAAGACTGCCACCCTTTTCCCTACTTTAAGCGGGGTATCATATTCAGGGAAGAGATAAGCCTTCATCAAATTTGTACGAGTGAGGAATTCATTGGCTGAATAAATTCCACTCAGGTTCTCTCCTGGGATATTCAGAAACATTGGTGCCCCGGCACCAGGGGCCAGGAAAGCAGCATCATAGCCATTTCCCAGAAGTTCGTCCACGGTGGCTATTCTACCTATCACCTGATCAAGCTTGATTTCCACACCGAGTGACTTCACATAATCAACCTCACCGTGAACAATAGCTTTCGGCATTCTAAATTCGGGAATTCCATACATTAGCACACCACCAGGTGCATGGAGTGCCTCGAGGATGGTGACTTCATATCCCAGCTTGGCCAGGTCAGCAGCACAGGTTAAACCTGCTGGCCCACAGCCAATTACAGCTACCTTCTTTCCGTTGGGTATTGGCTTCTCCCTCTGCTTTTCAGTGGTTTCAGGGTGAGCTCGCTCCCAGTCAGCTACATAGCGTTCCAAACGGCCAATAGCGATAGGAGCGCCTTTCTTGGCTAAATTACAGGTCATCTCGCACTGCGTTTCCTGAGGGCAAACCCTTCCACAAATGCCGGGGAGGCTGTTTTTGCTCTTGAGTATCCTTACTGCCTCGGGCATGTCCCCGTCACGAACGGCAACTATAAACTCAGGGATATCTACGTTGACGGGACAGCCTTCCTTACAGCCAGGCTTCTTACATTCAATGCAGCGATTTGCTTCTTCAACAGCTTGCTCTTCGCTATAGCCCAGGGCTACTTCGTTAAAATTCTTACTTCTTACCGAAGGCTCCTGCTTTGGTATAGGTACCCGATTTAGATTTATCTTTTTCTTTTCAGTCATTGTCTGTCTCCTATGATTTCATAACCTGTGCTGATTCTCACAGTGGCCCAAATTCAATAACCTTGCGTGCTCGCCAAGATCAGTTCGCCACCGTCAACCTCGGGATCGTCTACACAAGCAGATTTTCTTTCTCCGCGTCCAGCAACAGGGCAGCAGCCGCACCTGCCTATTGCACAAACGGTCATAGGGGTAAGCTGACGATGGTCTTGGCCCCGCATGGCCTTGATCTCTTCCAACACCACACTATCACAAATGGGCGCCCGTGGCCAAAGATTCTCTATTCTCACCAAAGGGTCCTGCCCTCGTATAGCCACCCGATTCAGGTTCATTTTGTCTGGCGTGACCCCGCTCCTTTAGCCGAATCTCGCTACCTTAAGAGGTTCAGCCACTCCCGCTCCTAGTCTCCCCTTCCCAACCTTTCATAGAAAAGCGAAGCCATTCTTTCGTCGGTTAGGTATGTGCGCATCCGTGAGGTCAAGAGCTCCCAATCAACCTGATGGCCATCAAATTCAGGACCATCCACGCAGGCAAATTTCGTCTCACCGCCTACTGATACTCGACAACAGCCACACATGCCTGTTGCATCAACCATTAGCGGTGTTAATGTCACCATAGTCTTTATGCCATAGGGCTTGGTGATTTCAGAAACAGCCTTCAACATGGCTACCGGCCCCATGGCAATAGCTCGACTTATACTCTTCTGGTCTAAAATCTCTTTGACGAAACTAAGCCCTTTGTGACCCTTTGAACCATCGTCTGTGCTGATATGAAACTCGTCACTTACAGACTTCAGCTCGTTTTCGAAGATTAACAAGTCGCTGATTCTTGCGCCAAGCACGGTGATAACCTTGTTTCCGATTCTATGCAAAGCTGAAGCTACAAAGTAAAGAGGGGCGGCAAATACCCCTCCACCTATGCATAGGACGTTCCCAAAACTATCGATCTCACAAGGAACTCCAAGAGGACCCACTACGTCCAGGATCTCATCGCCTTCCGAGAAACATCCTAACTCTTTTGTGCTCTTACCCACCTCATTAAAAACCAATCTTATGGTTCCCTGGGATGTATCAGCACCTGAAATTGTCAGTGGGAATCTTTCACCCCTTTCGCTTATGCGTAAGACCACAAAGTGC
The DNA here is from genome assembly GCA_964453875.1 of uncultured Dehalococcoidales bacterium. Classification (GTDB taxonomy): domain Bacteria; phylum Chloroflexota; class Dehalococcoidia; order GIF9; family AB-539-J10; genus JADFUX01. The sequence goes on along the minus strand of CAYVSN010000146.1, from coordinate 1,548 downwards.
CCTGGTTTTACCTTTGCTGCTATTTCTGGGGCAAAGATGTCAAAAAGCTTTATTTTCGCAGCAAGCTCTTTCTTGACCAAGATTTCATTCATCGATCCTCATCCTTAATTGATTTGAACCTGAAAGCGAAGATATCTTCAGAACAAAAGAATCCAGTTCTGTGTCGAAGCTACCCACGTACCTTGGTGAGGTCTTAAGAATCTCGAATCTCTCCCTGAGGTTTAGCCTCTCCAATGTTCTTTCTAGGGCTAAAAGGTTGTCTTCCGCCATTCCCCTTCCTTCGTCAAGCTTACAATCTTCATCTCGACAAACAACTGCCAAAACCCCGTCAAAACCTGAGACAAGAGCATCTAGAACGTGAACTGGATCCAATGCATTGAAACATGGAATCGGAGCAATCATAACATTTGGTCTGATAAAGCCGTTCTCAATATGGTCTAAGGTAGAAAACTCAGCCCATTGACAGCAGAAAACGAGCACAATCGGTGAAGTGCCGCTAGCCTTTAATTTTCTCGCTTCAACTCCGTATTCTTGAATCGCCTGAGATGAGGGCTCATACTCAAAGCCTTGAAGTTGAATAGCTATGTGGGGACAGACAATGGCACAGGCACCACAGCCTTTGCAGGCTTCTAGATCTACCTGAGGCGTAGCGAATGGCTGAGCTTCAATCGCACCATAAGGACATATGAATTCGCATTTGTCACAACCGACACATTTCTCAGTTGCATATACTGCCTTTAAGGGATTTTCAAGGATCGTCAGTACCTCTCCCTTATAGCCAAGTTGCTCCAGCACAACTCTTAATACCTGAAGCCTACGGATGTTGATCTCACTGCCTCTTTTGTAACGGCAAGAACTCCGGTCACATTGAATCGCTACAATCTTGTTTATACCTACGGACAAAGCCTTGAGATAAAACGATCCCGGTGAAAGCCGCCCTACACATGGCACGCGAACAGGGATGAACTCCTTCACGTTTTGTTCTTTCAGTACATCCAATATTTCCCCCGACGGTGGACTGCTTCCACGGCACATCGCCACCAAAGTTCCGGTTCCCAAAGCCTCCCTCTGTTCTCTAACGTGGTTAATCAACGCCTTTTCATCGTAGTAAGCTAGTTCTATCGCCAATGACGGGCATGTGCTGGCACACATTCCACAAAATTGACACTTTTCTGCATCTATCTCAACCTTGCCCGTATTTGCATCAAGGGATATAGCTTCAAAAGGGCACACCGCGCAACATAGGCCACATTTGCTGCAGTAATCCTCGTTGAGCTTTATAGCGACTGCTTCTTGTATCAATTTCTGTACCTCCCGCAGAACATCCTTGACTGCATCAACACCTCACCCTCCCCTTGCGATCATGTTGAATGGCTCCGGTAGTGGGAAAAGTCTCCAACAACTCATAGCTGCATTTAATATTATCACATGGTGAATAAGATTTGGAAGTTTTTTGTGTTACACTAGCTTAAAGAATTGCCTGAATTGCCTGAGGTACAGACGATTAAGGATGAGCTTTTGCCCTGGGTGAAAGGGCAAAGTCTCACC
>CAYVSN010000145.1:0-4095 GCA_964453875.1 uncultured Dehalococcoidales bacterium | reverse complement strand
TAGGCTGGATTATATACGGTCAGTCTCAGACCCACAATACGCCGCATAGGGCAGGATGGCAAAATGTGGAATGACACAGCGCTCTGGTCTCATGCGCTTGGCAGGATACATGCAAGGGCTGTGTCATTGTCCCGCAACGGAAAGAACTCGAGAGCGAAGATGTGTACTGCCTTTTCCGTGCCAGTCTTGGCTTAGCTGTAAGAAGCACTGACTACTGGGTCACTGAGGGCTACTCCAACTGGGTCGATTGTGTAGTCGCACCAGCGTTGTTTATTTCGCTTAGTTGACATAAATGATTAACGTTGATTGCCAGTAGGCAAATTGCTTCTGTCCCAGACATGCTATCAGCCCAGCTTGCCTGCCTCTTCTCTGACCGCGTGTCGAATCCTCTTATGTATCTCCAGAGGATGGGTTATGTATTTGACGCCGACTAGCCAATGGAACCATCCTCTGTCGTCATCCCCACCGGCTTTCTCCTTCTCCCTGACTGATTCTTCCACGGTTTCACGTCCACCTTTCTCCCAAGCTTCCAAAGCTATCCATAAGTCATCCAGATTTGTAGATGCCAGACTCATAGTAGAGTAGGGGAGGGCATACTCATTGGCGTTGAAGGCAATGGCCAAACCACTGACTTCATTCACAGTCTGGAGCATCTTAAAGTCGGTGATGCTATCTCCTATGGCTACCCACTCAGAGAGGGGCTTTCCTATCTTGGCAGCGAATTCCTGTAGGGCATCTACCTTGCGCTTTCCACCCACGGGTTTTACCTTGTTTATGATCCTTCCGGAGCTGGTCTTGGGCAATTGATGCCAATAGAAGTAGTCAAGGCTTTCTCTTATCTTGGTATCATCAATGAAAGGGTTCAATGTCACAATTTCCTCTTCCGCCTGCTGCAGCAAGGCGAAATCAGACCTGCTTAACAACTGGCGAATTTGGTCCAAAGGGAAGTGAGTACAGGCGACGTTTTCGGTGGGTATGCCAAGTCGCTGGGTGATGGCCAGGGCATACTGTTCGTAGCTGGTGCTGATGCAAAAAACCTGCCATCCTCGAGTTTTCAGCCTGGAAACTAGTTCTAAGGCACCCGAGGTCAATTTAGCCTCTTGTCCCATAGTGCTGATGTCCCCCTCGGTTATCCTATGGTAAGCCAGGAAAGGGGCGATGAGAGCCAAGGTGTCTCCCGGCTCATAATCGGGTCTGCTTTCGAGAGTCAGCAAATCATCATAACGGCTAATAACTTCGAAAATCTTACCTCCATCGGGGAATAGCTTCATCAGTTCATAGGCGTTGTCTCGAGGGGATAATGGGCCTTCGAGGTCAAAGCAAATCAAGTTCATTTCGAGTCTCCTTTAGTGCGTGGTCTATTTCATCCGTAAGGTCATAGCCACTGATGAAATTCCCATCGGCATCAAATAACTTGCCATCCCTTATCCTGATCCTTTCTTGACTGAAAGCTCTGAGCGTGGAGATAATCAGCGGCAGCTCTCGGGCAAGTTCATGTTGGCGAATGAGCCGAAACAAAGCCTCCTTATCATCCTTTCCCCAATATGAGGCAAAGGGCTTGCCCTTTATTGGGAAGCGACAGTAGCTAACGGCGGGTCCCCTGTCCAATTCGGGAGTGACTGAATGCATCATTGCCCCAGCCTTGTCAGCCTTGCTTTCTATCAATGTCCACATTACCTCTTGCCATGTTCCTGTAGGGCCACCTGGAGGGGCAGGGTGAAGATTAATCATGTTGTATTTTCGACATAGCTCTTCCCCGATGATAAGCATGTAACCTGCGAGGACACAGATATCGGGCGCAAAGCTCTCTATGTTTTTGACTACCTCCCTGTCATATTTGAGTCGCCAATTCTCCCTCTCCTCGTCTAAGGCAATCTGATTGCCAATGCCCGTTCTGTCGTTGCTAACCCACATTTTGTCATTGCGAGCGGAGCGAAGCAATCTCGACCTGAATTTCCTGTGGGACAAGCAAACAAGGGGAATATTATGTCTGTGAACTAGGTCGAAGAATAAGTCGCTTTCTCTCGCTTCACCGGGCTCTCGATTGCTGAAAACAAAATTGATTTTGCCTTCGATCTCGCCAGCCTGTATGCTTTCTTGAACCGCCTGTAGAAGCTGCCGTGCAGCTCCATCCCTCCCTGTGGAAAACCAACCAATGTTCAGCAAGACCCGTTCCCCTCTGTATGATCCCTCGTCTCCCTTGTTGGGAGAGGGCTGGGGTGAGAGTAGAAAGCTGCTTGTTTCCTTGCCTTTGCCCAGATGCTGGAGAAGTGGACAAAGGGGCTAGATCTGCGGCCCAATACCTTGCCTCGGGACAAGCAGCCGAGAAAGTCACTTGGACCGTTGAATTCGGGCATTTCTACGTATGCCCTACCGATTTCACCGATGGTGTGGGCATCGCTCCCGGCACTGGCAGCTAGCCCGCGCTCTGAAGCCAATTTCCAGGCTTTGATGGAGCTATTCGGGAAGATGGTGCGCGAGTTGAAAACTTCAATAATGTCAACGTGTGACAGAATTCCTGGAGACGTGAGCTTATTGGAGTTCTGCAGAGGCCAGCGTCCAAATGGATGAGGAATCCCGACTAGCCCACCTTGACCTCTGATCTGTGCTATTGTCTCTTGTGGAGAGAGCCCGTTGGGAATCGTTTCACTGAGGAATAGCCCCATCAGTTCACCAACCGGTGTCAAGATTTCCTCAGCGATGATTACCCTAAAGGGGGCAAGCTCTTTTAACTTCAAAGCGCCGGCAATGGTGCCATGATCAGCCACCGCAATACAATTTATGCCTATGTCGTTACAGCGGGCAATTATCTTATCCAGAGGCGTGCGACAATCCATGGAGTAACAGGTATGAACGTGCAAATCAGCTCTTAGCACTTATCTTGTCTACCTTGCTACTGGCTCGTAATCCTGCGCCAGCGACTTTGCAACTTCTCTAGGCTCCGTAACGTGCGGTGTAGGGGACCATTTGGCGGTTACTCTCGACTCGGCTGAGTATAGCAGAATTCCCTGGAGCTTGCATCTGGGTTGTTTCGGGGGCAGGGTGAAGGGCGGGCTCACATGGTTCTAGAAATGACGTACGGAAGCGTCATTGCCAGCGAAGCGAGGCAATCTCTCCTGGGGTATGGCACCTCGCCCAGATTGCTCGGGCACTGGCATGCCTGGCAGTGCTGAAAAGTGGCGCTCGTCGCAATAGCGTATGGTTTGCACAGGGTTTCGCCTTGGGCCAAATTGAAAGCATTCCGTGTGAATCTTAGGTCTCAAACTTGGGTGAAAGGGATGCAACCGAAATTGCCCCGGACAATGGTGAAGGGATTTTCATCTCAGCGTGCCTTTTCCAGATATTTCCCGCTGCGGGTATCAATCTTGAGGACATCGCCAACATTGATGAAAAGAGGCACGTGAACACCCAAGCCTGTTTCCAGCTTGGCTGGCTTGCTACCTGCAGTCGCTGTATCGCCTTTGAAACCAGGCTCTGTTTCCACAACTTGAAGCTCGACCGAGGTGGGTAATTCTATATTCACCGCTTCTCCCTTGTGGGTCAAGATCTCTAGATTGAGTCCTTCCTTGAGGTAGTCTATTGCCTCTCCCAGTTGCTCGGAGGCAAGCGCTATTTGTTCGTAGTTCTCACTATCAATAAAATAGTAGAGGTTGCCATCGTTGTAGAGATACTGTACTGGGCGATGCTCGAGGAAGGCAGGAGTGAATTTGTCGTTAGGCTGGAAATTCCTCTCCACCGTGTTGCCGCTCCGAACGTTGCGTAGTCTCAGTCGGATCACAGGCTGTCTCTGCTGCATCTTGACATGCTGATATTCCACAATCTGATATATTTCACCGTCCAATTCTATGGCAACCCCTTTTCTCAATTCTCCTGCATCTATCATGAAACAGCCTCCTTTCCTTCCATATAAGCATTCGGCCGTCAGCCATCATCGTTCAGTGAGTTGCTGATTGCTGAAAACTGATAGCTGAACAGCTATCTTTCTTTGACCTCGTAAGCACCTTGACCTTGCCCTTTTCCAAGATCACCATGTCCTCAATCCTTACGCCACCCCATCCAGCCACATAAATCCCGGGCTCGATAGTGAAAACCATA
>CAYVSN010000144.1:0-4121 GCA_964453875.1 uncultured Dehalococcoidales bacterium | reverse complement strand
TCAGTAGCTTCCTTGGCCTTTTCCAGATATTTTGGTGGTGCTCCAATAGTCCACGCCCAGTCTTCCTTATCGTCGAAAGGCGGGAAGAGCTTCGGCGCTTTAGGCCAATCTGGGTAACCAAAGACTTTGAATACATTACGTGTTCTTTCCTTTCCTTCCTCGCTCCCGTGCCAAAGCTCCTCAGGAAGATGATGATTCATCACGAAGAAGAATGTGTCATAGATGTTGGAATCCCAAATGGCATGCCAGGTGTCAGGATCGCCATGAAAGTCAACCACTGCCGTCTTGCCTGATTCGAAAGCCCTGCGCAGCGCCGGCCGAACCTGGTCCCAGGTGGTCACTTCCTCGCCGTAGCAACCTATCAACTTAAACATCTCACCATAAGGGACGCGACCCGTAAGGGTTCCCTGACCCTTATCAGTATCGCGGACATGAGGATTCACGGCACTATTCCAGTCCCTGCCGAAGAAAGCGTTAAAACCACCGAGCCAGCAGCCATTGTTATATACAAGAAACACTATAGGCAGGTCTTCCCGGTAAGCGGTCTCAATGTCCATACCGCCGTTCCCCATCCCGGCATCACCCATTATTGACAGAATGGGTTTGCCCGGCCTCCCTACCTGGGCGCCTATACCCATACCAACGCCGTGGCCAACGCCGCCCTGGATTCCGGCATCCAGAACACCCCCAGTAACGCGGGACTTGATGAGGTCGCTAACCCAGGAAGAAAGGGTGAAGGAGTCTAGGATTGTCGTGGCATCGGGGATTTCTTCGTTGACAAAGTCGGCGATGATGTGACCAAGAGGCACTGCACCCAATTGCCCCGGTAGGGTCATTTTTGCTTGTAAGTCTTCAGCACGTTCCCTCCGCAGCTTCTCTGCCCTCTCCTTCATGGCAATGACCTCTTCCCGCCATGCCGTCTTCTTGGGTACATTCGCACCATACTTGTTTCTTACTACATTGGACATCTTCTTCAGAGTGGCTTTCACATTGCCTATAGCTTCGATATCGGTAACAATCTCAGGCCAAATCTCCGTAGGGCTCTGGCTGACTTGAACAAATCTCTTGCCCGGCCCCCAGGCTCCCCACTGCTCCAGGACATCAAAGCGAAGCCCCATAGTAAGGAAGCGGTCGGCAAATCTGAAAGCTCTTCCTCTGGCCGGTCCAGCAATGTGGAGAGGATGGTCTTCAGGAACTGAGCCACGGCAAGCCCTCCTCTGGTGGAAGGGAATATCGGTAAGCTCAGCAAATTCCTTCAGTTCCGGTCCGCAATCGGGCCAGCGCCCGCCGTGACCTATCACGATGATGGGCCTCTCCGCCTCAAAGAGCCACTCCACAATCCTCTCACACTCTTCATCGCTAGGCGTGGGCAGAGGCAGCTCATCTACCTTGGGAGCCCGCATATCTAGAACATAGTTGCCAAAAGCGAGCTGGTTCATTGGGTCCACTATTGTGTTGGGAGCAAATTCAATTATATCCAAGGCTATTTCAAGGGCAATGGGTGCCGGTGGATACGCGATGGCATCTCGCGCTGCCTTCCTTATGTACCAGCAAAACGTGTTGACATCGTCGATGAAATGCGTCCATTTGGTACAAGCTTCGTACATCTTGCCCCCTTTAACCGGTTGGAAGGCAAACCTGTCGTAATCCGAACGCAAGGTCTGACCAAGGATGGCAATGATCGGGCTATTGCTGTAGTAAGCCTGGTTAACAGCGGAGATCATGTTGCATGTCCCTGGCCCAACAGTTGCCTGGCAAAGCCCTATCTTGCCTGTCACCTTTGAGTAGGCCTCAGCGGCATAGGCCGCTGCCTGCTCATGCCGCATATGGTACATCCTGTTACCATATATGCGGTAATAGTCATCAATGGCATTCATATGCCCACCGGTGATGCCGAAGTTGACATTCAGGCCCTCCTCCATTAGAGCTCTCACGATTATTTGTGGCGACCATACAGGTGAACCCATTCTATACCTCCTTTCCATTTTTGTTTCCGAGGCACTGTCTTCATTGCCTAATTCATTTCCACCCCCCTTCCTGAATTCAGTCAGGCACTAAACTAGCTGCTTCACGCCTTCAGTATTATAGAGGCGCTGTTTCCTAACTGCCCATATGTTTGTCCCATGCCTACCTTCGCTCCATCTACTTGTCTGGGACCGGCCCGACCTCTGAGTTGCTCCACAATATCACACATCTGGAGTATGCCCTGAGCAGAAAGCGCCTCTCCGAAGGATGAGGCTCCTCCACTGGGACACACAGGCAGCTTACCCCCTATAAGCGTTTGCCCCTCATCAAGGAAGCGATCGGCCTCACCCGGTCCGCAAAAACCCATAGTCTCAAGATACTGGAGGTAATGCCACGAGCTGTTATCGGGCACCTCTACAAAATCTACATCCCCAGGACCAATTCCTGCCAATTCATAAGCCATTCGGGCAGACATATAGCTTTCACTGAGGAGAGGAGCCATCTCGCCCGCAGGGGCGGAAAGCAAACCAAGGCGCATTGTGGGGTCTCCATATAGTGAGCTACCTAGGCCAACGCCGGCTATTATTATCGGTTTGCCGTTGTATTTCTTTGCCTTGTCTGCTCTGCACAACACTGCTGCCGCAGCACCATCCCTGGTGGCGCAGATCTCATAAAGATGAAGCGGATCACAGACCATAGGTGAAGCCAGCACTTCCTCTTCCGTGTACTCCTTCCGGAATAGAGCATTAGGATTCAACGCTCCGTGTTTGCTGCATGCCACCTTCGCCATAGCCAGATGATGCTCGGTGGTTCCATACCTCTCCATACGCTTCCTGCACTCCATCGCCCAGTAGCCAGGATTTGTTGCGCCAATCATCCTCCAGCGCAAGTAATCCGTGTCCTGAGGGTTTGGGGTTCCTATGAATCCGAAGAACCCCTTCGGCGAGACATCCAAGCCGACAGCAAGGCAGATATCTCGCTCACCACTTGCTATCACGTGGTAAGCTGACCTAACAACAGATGTGGCGCTGGCACACATGTTGAAGACATTGGTAATTGGGATACCAGTCTCCCCCAGGCGACCTGCCAATGCCGGGCCGGCATTGAAACCGTCTGTCCCTCCCCAGACATACTCACTAGCTACGGCCGCCGGTATGTCCTTCCACTCCATGTTGGCATCCTTGAGCGCATTCATGGCAGCAACAACACCGAGATCCACAAATGTCTTGTCCGGGAATTTCCCCCATGGGTGAAAACCCACACCAACTACTGCAACCTCTGTCATCTCATTACCTCCTTTGAGTAGAATTCTTCGTCCGACCTCAAACTGGACGGAACTTCCAGGTCATGGCTTGGTTTCCATCTTTGTCTTCATAGAGCTTCTCGACCACAAGCTCTACGTCTGTGCCCGTTCTTACATCCTCTACGCTGACGTCTGTTAGCTGCCCTATAACTTCCATACCTTCAGGCAATGCTACTATCCCGACAGCAAAAGGAACAAATGGCTCGGGGTTAGGGAAAGGTGATGGCACAGGGAAGTACTGTATGGTATAAGTTGCCAATTTGCCCCTTCTGCTAAGGAGCACTTCTTCTACTGGCCCTTGGGGACAGCCAGGCTTATGAAATTCGGAGAACTTGGGAAAGAAATAGGTGTTACAACCCTTGCATAGGCCGCCTATAAGATGGGGTTCATCGGCGGGCCAAGTGAACAGCCCCTCCGCCTCAGCATACTGCTTCTTATCTGTCTCCATTCTAGATATCCTCCTTTCTTCATCCAAATATACAAGTTCCCCACTGGGCAGCGGCGAAGGACACCAATGCCTCAGCGGGAAAAGAAAAAGGCGAGCCATGCATATAACTCGCCTTTACGAAGCGCCTTATTTCCTTCCCCCCCAAATATACTTACTTGTGACTTCCCGTGTCTATCAACTCTAGTCCTGTAGCTTCAGAGGCTATCGACTTTCAATATAATGCAAGCAGCGGATTTTGTCAATACAGACTGCCCGTCAAGGGTGATTGCCTAAAAGGGAAGGGAAAACCTGGAGACCGTTCATCTCTGCATCTACTGTCCTAAGTTTGGTAACGCTAGAATACTCAAGAAGACAGAGGAATACCAACGTCAGGTGCGATGCGGGAAGACAGTATATGGAATGCGG
>CAYVSN010000143.1:0-4149 GCA_964453875.1 uncultured Dehalococcoidales bacterium | reverse complement strand
GGTACCCCTGGGGCGACTCGAACGCCCGACACGCGGTTTAGGAAACCGCTGCTCTGTCCAACTGAGCTACAGGGGCACGCTGCTAAACTATTTCTTGAATATGTTCAGAAATCCCTCGCTGTAGGGAAATCCTCGGTACATGACTTCACAGGGGAACTTATCACAATCTTTAGGACAATAACCTATCTTGCTTGTGAAGGCACACTCCAGAACCGGACAATTGAAACCCAACTTCGCTTTCTGCATTTCTAGCTTCTTTGCTGCACCTTCATCATCTCCAGCTAGGCATCCTTCACAGATTCCCTTAACGGAATAACTGCAGACCTCACAAGCTATACCGCAAGCACCTATTTTCATGATTCACCTTCCCAAATCTGGTGGAGATAGGGGGATTCGAACCCCCAACCTCTGCGATGCGAACGCAGCGCTCTCCCAACTGAGCTATATCCCCGCAGGTTCAATTCTAGCAAGCATCACGAATTCAGGTCAATCTTGAGCTTCATAAGGCAAAGGCGGTAAATGAGAAAACGCAATGCTGAGTTTCGCAACAAGCTCAATCTTGCGTGTTCCCAAGCTTAAGACCGATCGCTGCCGAAACCAAACCTAGTTGCCTATGCCACCCTGGTCAGTGCCTTGTCTTAGGCTCAGCAAAGTTGCTATACTAGCCCAAAACTCGTGGATTACGAGACTGTTATTGGCCTGGAGGTTCATGCTCAGTTGCTAACCAAGAGCAAGATGTACTGCTCCTGCAGCACCGATTATGCCAGTGCCCCACCCAATACTCATGTTTGTCCCATCTGCTTGGGTATGCCTGGCGTTCTGCCTGTCATTAACGCGAAGGCAGTGGAATATACGGTGATGACTGCCTTGGCGCTGAATTGCACCATTCCTGAGTACACCAAGTTTGACCGCAAGAATTATTGTTACCCTGACTTAATGAAAGGCTATCAGATTTCCCAGTATGATGCTCCTATTGGGAAGGAGGGATGGCTGACTATCGACAGCAACGGAACTACCAAAAGAATCAATATCACCAGGGTGCATCTTGAGGAAGATGTGGCCAAATTGTGGCATAGAGGAGACTATAGCCTCATAGACGTTAATCGCTCCGGGGTTGCGTTGATGGAGACGGTCAGTGAACCCGAAATCGGTTCTCCTGAGGAAGCTCGAAGCTATCTTGTAGGACTGCGCAATATCCTCCGTTACCTGGGGGTCTCCACGGGTAATATGGAGGAAGGTAGTTTTAGATGTGATGCCAACATAAGCATTCGCCCTCGGGGGAGCAAGGACTTCTTACCCAAGGTAGAAGTCAAGAACATGAACAGCTTCAGAGCAGTCTATCAGGCTATGGAATATGAATCTAGAAGGCAGAGGAAGGTGCTTGAAGAAGGCGGTCAGCTTGTGCAGGAGACGAGGGGATGGGTGGAAGAAAGGGCCATAACGGTAACGCAAAGAAGTAAGGAATATGCTGATGACTATCGATACTTCCCCGAACCAGATTTGCCACCTTTGATTTTCGATAGAGAATGGATAGAGGAAATTAGAGCAAAGCTACCCGAATTACCTGAAGCTAGGAGGGAACGCTTCATGGCTCAATATGGGTTGCCTCTATATGATGCCAATCTGTTGACCGATTCCAAAGCAGTGGCCGATTATTTCGAAAACTGCCTCAAACTAATGGATCAGGGTAAGGCAAAGATGGTAAGCAATTGGCTCTTGGGGGACTTTAGCCGATTGCTTAACGCTGCCAGCATTGGAATTGAAAACGCCAAGATAAGCCCCAACCTCCTAGCCGAGCTGCTCAGGTCAATAGATAAGGGAACCGTTAGCGGACCAGCAGCCAAAGCGGTATTTGAGGAGATGTTTTACACTGGAAAGAGAGCTAGCGAAATCGTAGCTGAAAAAAAGCTCAGCCAAATTAGCGATTCTTCCGAGGTAAAGGAACTGGTAAAGCAAGTTATGGCAGACAATCCGAAAGCAGTGTCAGATTACAAGGCCGGCAAGCAGCAAGCATTGACCTTTATTACCGGGCAAGTCATGAAAGCCACTAGAGGGAGAGCCAATCCTGCCTTGGTCAAGGACATTCTTATACAGGAACTGGGAGGTAAATAAGTTGCCCACTTATCTCACTGTTGCACAGATATTGGTTTCGATAGTGCTTATTGCGACTATCTTGTTTCAATTACATGGTGGGGGCATAGGAGGTATCTTCGGGCAAGCCGATTCTGTATACCGAACACGGCGAGGCATGGAGAGAACCCTATTCAAGCTCACCATCATTCTATGTGTCGTCTTCGTCATTTTTGCCATATTAATTGCCAACCTCACCAAACCCACCCCTTGAGAATAATTGATGGCTCCCATAATAACCCTGACCACTGATTTTGGCTTCAGTGATGTCTACGTTGCCGTCATGAAAGGCGTCATTTTGAGCATTAATCCTGAGGCTAGCATCATCGACATCACCCATTCCATCAAGCAACAGAATATTCTCCAAGCTGCCTTTATCCTTAATACTGCCTATCGCTATTTCCCTAGGCAAACGGTTCACGTGGCAATTGTCGACCCCGGGGTGGGCAGCGAACGTCAGGGAATGATTCTGAAAACTGCTTCAGCGCTTTTCGTCGCTCCTGACAATGGCATTCTCAGCTATGTGATTGATGATCTATGCCCTAAAGAAGGGCACTATGAAGGCCGTTTGGCTCAGTATCCTGAAAGCCTTGAGACGGTCACACTCATGAAGGGACTCGAAGCCGTGGCTATCACTGACCCACGCTTTTGGAGGCATCCGGTCAGCTCTACCTTTCATGGGAGGGACATTTTTGCTCCAGTCGCCGCTGGCCTTTCCCTGGGAATATCGCCCTACGAATTTGGGGACAAAAGCTATTCCCTTCACGTTTTCCCCGTCCCTCAGCCAATCTTGGATTCACGAGGTGACTTGACTGGCCAGATTCTACACGTTGATTGCTTTGGGAATTTGATCACCAATATCAAGAGCGGCGATCTGCCACACAGGGACGTCATTATTCAGGCAGGGCGAGAATATATCAGGGGATTAAACCGCTACTACGACGAGGGAGAAGGGCTGATGGCTATTGTTGGGAGCAGCGGTTATGTGGAAATATCGTTGAAGAACGGAAGAGCAAGTGACTTTCTCAGCATGACGCTGGGAGACGAAATAAGGGTGATATTACATAATGATGGGTAAGAAATGCCAATTCGGATTACTACTTTGAGCGAAAATACTGCCACCAGACTGGGCGTTGTTGCCGAGTGGGGGTTGAGCATTTTAATTCAAGTTGACGACTGTGAGATTCTATTGGACACAGGGCAAGGTATTTCAGCAGCTTACAATGCAACTGTTCTGGGCATAGATTTGTCGGGAGTTGAGAGAATTGTCTTGAGCCACGGACATCGAGACCACACAGGTGGCTTGCTGCACATACTGAGACTTATGAGAAAACAAGTAGAGGTGGTAGCCCACCCAGATATCTGGGGAGCCAAGTATGCCCTTCGACCTGGGAGGAAAGAGGAATACATTGGAATGCCTTTCCGCAGAGAGGCGGCAGAAAGTTCAGGCGCGTCTTTCAATCTGACCGAGGAGCCACTATGGATCAGCGAGAACATTGTTGCCAGCGGTGAGATACCTATGTTAACTGACTATGAGACAATCGATCCCATTCTTTGCGTGAAAGAGCCTTGTCCCGAGCGAAGCGAGGGAACTGAGCTCAAGCCAGATCCACTGCGGGATGACCAAGCGCTGTTCATCAAGTCTGAAAGGGGATTGATCGTAATCTTGGGTTGTGCCCATAGAGGAGTGGTCAATACCCTGAGATATGCCCAGAAACTGACTGGTGTGGAGTCTATCTACACCGTCATCGGAGGCACGCATCTTATCGGAGCCTCTCCAGAGAGAATGAATTCGACTGTCGCCGACTTGAAGAAGTTGGACATCCAGAGGTTAGGGGTATCCCACTGCACCGGCTTGCCGGCATCGGCCATGTTGGCTCGGGAATTTGGAGAGACTTTCTTCTTCAATAATGCCGGTACCCGCGTGAGCCTCTAGACTATCGACTGTGTCTCCGGTGTATGACAGTCTACTCTAATTGAAAAATGAGCCTGAAGAAAAGGACTTCAGGCAACCCGGTT
>CAYVSN010000142.1:0-4154 GCA_964453875.1 uncultured Dehalococcoidales bacterium | reverse complement strand
TCAAGATTGTATGTGTTGACTTTTCCGTCTCGCGCGTATTTAGCTGGAATGGAGAAGCCGCTATTGATAATTTCAAGAATCTGTTGTCCCTTTGTACCTCGCTCCTCCGCTCTTTCCCCTGTTGCAAGGCCAATCCACATCTCTATACTATACTGTCTTCCCAGAGTTGGTCAACTATGAAGTCTCCGTTATTCTTGTTTTCATTGATAGAGCAGAAGTAAGGTGATGTCCTAGCCAGTACGCAAGAATGGCTTGCGCCAAGATAGCTCCTTCCACCTGTCATCGGGGATTATGCCTCTGTAAGCTTGTGCAGCGTCATCTATAACCCTTAGTACAGCGCCGAAGCCTGAAGGCAATGACTACGAATCATTCCTACGGTCATTCCCTCGCTAGCCAAAGCTAGAATTGAGAATGCTCTCTCTACATCTCGTTCTGGCCATGCTAGAGCGTCTTTGGGTTGCCTTCCCCTATTGCAGTGTCTTTGAGACTGTCTTGCCTTGGCTGCTCGGGGACTTTTATCGAAACTTGCCGAGTGTGCTCTTCTCTTTTGTCTTCACTCCACGCTGCGACGACGAGCGGAGGCTGCCCCCCCGACACGGAGGTATTTGAAATCCCCGACGAAGTCAGGCTTATAGCTGAAGCACAGAGGGCTATCGCGTTATTGAGCGGCGGGGCAACTGTACCGGCCCACAGGCCCCAAAAGGCAAGCACGCGCCAAAATGCCACCTCAGAACGAACTTTGCCCATCTGCCGCTTGCTGTCCGCAGTGTAACACTACGTTCAGCGATATGCTTCTTGATGACGGCCTATTCCTGACTCTTGGCCGCTGACTCTACTAATCCGAAGCTGCCTCTCGTGCCTCGGCTCGCCTCCTCCTTTCTGAGACTACCACTGCGCCGAAAGCAAAGAGCGCGACGGCCAGCCCGATGAAGAAGCCTAAGTACGGGATTAGCCCTAAGAGTGCGAGGATGGCGAGTCCCAAAGCTAAGGCTCCGATCATGATTCCTTTTCGTTGCATCCCCCTAAAGCGGCGGATAATCAAAAGGCCAATAAGCAGGCCGACTGGAATCTGAGCAAGGTAAAGACCTATCCCCCACAGAGCCAGGGCAATCAATCCCAGGGGTATGCCGACGATGGTGAGGCAAACTAGTATGGCGGCGATAGGTGTGACAAACAGAACAAGAGCTCCCCAGGCAGCGCTTGCTCCGGGCCTAGTGCGTATGGATTCAGCGATAGCCGTCAGCCGTCTTGGAGCAATCAGAATGATAACCAAACCAGTCACCAGAGCCATGAGGAAACCTATCACCTTGCCCAATATGCCAAAGAAAGGGGCCAAGGGAGCAGGTATGGCTGGCTCTGCCTCCACCGGAGGAGGCAGATTATGGGTAGTCGCGCCGCTAATCTGGGCGCCTGCTTGGATATCAGCTTCCTTCTCACTGGTATAGGTCAGGTCGCCTTCGATATTGGCTGTAGATAGTATGGTCAGGCTATCAACTTCAAGTTCAACATTCCCCTTTACTCCATTGCCTATAGTGACCTCGCTTGCACCACCTTTGATATCGCCCTCTATAAGTCCGTCGATACGCACATTCTCGGCACCAACAAGAAGGTCACCCTTGACCGTGGCCGTGCTGGCCACATTCACCGCAGCAGCAAATACCATCAAGTCACCGTCAACGTTGCCAGTGATGTCGATGGTTTGCCCCGCTACTCGCACAGCATGGCCAATATCACCACCGATGTTGATCATGTAAGCAGCAGCCATAACACTGCCATTAACCGCGCCATTGACGGTAATCGTGTAGCCTGTAGCCCACAGATCGCCGTTAACCGTGCCGTCAATAATAACGGTGGCGGCCCCGACATATAAGTCGTCATCGACTACCTCTCGACTGCCGACGGTGACCGTATCTCCGCTGCGGGCATCGAATGCCGAGACTGGCGCCGCTGTCAACATCATCATTATCACGAACGTTAAAGTGACAGCTAAACCTCTAAGAACATGTTTTGACATACGCACCTCCATACTCTTTGCCTGCAATAGTCAATTGAATGTGTTTTCACAGGGTAATATAGCAAATAGCATCTCGTTTGTTAATATCTTTTTTCCGGGTTCTTCGGTTTTAGCCTTTAGCGACCGTTCAGGTGAAACTCTCCAGCGTTGAGGAAAGAGCGTTGACCCCTGAAACTCGGATTCGCCATTTGGCTCCTACACCTTTTCCTCTAGCAGTTCCAGAAACTCGGCTTCATTGACGGTCTCTATCCCCAATTCTTGAGCCTTGGCTAGTTTAGACCCGGGGTCAGCGCCAACTACGAGATAAGAAGTCTTCTTAGTGACATCTGAGGCTGCTTTGCCTCCCAATGCCTTTATCTTTGCCTCTGCCTCAGGACGTGTGAAGGTTTCCAACTTGCCCGTAATGACAAACTCCAATCCTGTTAGCCGTAGCTCTTTGGGTTTGACCCCTTCAGTCTCTTCCTTCTCCAGCCTGAGTCCTGCCCTCCTTAGCTTTTCAATAATGCGCTTGTTTCCTTCCTCCTTGAAAAAAGCGACAATGCTATCAGCGATCCTGGCCCCAATAGATGGAAGGGACAGAAGTCTCTCCTGGCTAGCTTTGGCTAATTCATCTATGCTGCTAAAGTTCTGCGCCAGCAACTCGGCGTATTCCTCGCCGACGTGGAGAATCCCCAGGGCGAATATTACTCGGGCCAGGGGCCTGTTCTTGCTCCTTTCAATGGAGTTTAGGACATTCGAGGCACTTTTCTCGCCCATCCTCTCTAGGTTCATGAGTTGTTCTTTAGTAAGAGAGTACAAGTCACCTGCATCTTCGAATTTCAGCTTCTTGTCCAAGCCAGCCTCAAACAAAGCCTGACATAGCTTTTCGCCCACGCCATCTATATCCATAGCGCTGCGGCTAACAAAGTGCTTGATGCGCTCTAGGGCTTGGGAGGGGCAGGCGGCATTGGTGCAGCGGTGCATGGCCTCACCCTCAGGCTTTATCACCTCACTGCCGCATACCGGGCAGCGACTGGGCATCTGGAAAATCTTCTCCTCGCCTGTGCGAAGACTTACCACAGGCCCAACAATTTCAGGGATAACCTCTCCAGCTCGCTGCACAACAACAGTGTCTCGGATGCGAATATCTTTGCGATGGATGTCCTCTTCGTTGTGCAGTGCCGCTTGGCTAATAACTACTCCACCCACTCGAACTGGCTCCAGGATAGCGTAAGGATTAAGACTCCCTGTCCGCCCCACGTTTATGCCGATGTCGATCACGCGCGTTGTACCTTGAATGGCAGGGAATTTATAGGCGATGGCCCACCTTGGCTCGTGCGCTACAGCGCCCAGCTCTTGCTGGAAGGCAATCGCATTGGCCTTCACCACCATGCCATCGGCCTCATAAGGCCAGCCTTCTCGACTTTTCAGCCAGTCTTGGTAATTAGTTTCTGCCTCTTCGATGGTGTGAGCCAAAACCATGCCGGGGTTTGTCTTGAAGCCCAAGGATTTAAGGTATTGCATGATTTCCCAGTGACTATCAGGGACTGCCTTACCCTCGGCCCAGCCCAAAGCGTAAACGTATATGTCCAGAGGACGTTTGGCGGTGATGCTGGAATCGAGCTGCCTTACCGAGCCGGCAGCGGCATTCCTGGGATTGGCAAAAAGTGGCAGCCCCTCTTTGGCCCTTTCTTCGTTAAGCTTTTTAAAACCAGCCTTGGGAAGATAAACTTCGCCCCGGACTTCAAATCCGGGCGGTGCCTCTCTGGACACGGAAAGAGGAATGCTCTTGACGGTTTTCAGGTTCTGGGTGATGTCCTCGCCCCGGTAGCCATCACCCCTGGTTGCTCCTGTGACGAGCAAGCTGTCAACGTAAGTCAGGGCTACCGCCAGGCCATCAATTTTAGGCTCGCAAACAAAGTCAAACTGGCGCCCGCCTAAAAGGTTGCTTACTCTTTTATGCCAGGCGGCCAGTTCTTCATAAGAAAAAGCATTAGTCAGGCTCAACAAAGGCTGGGGATGTTCGACAACTCCAAACGCTTCTACAGGCGGCGCTCCAACCCTTTGCGTTGGCGAGTCCGAGGTAACAAGCTCAGGATGCTCAGCTTCGAGCTGTCGGAGCTCCTTCATCAACTCATCGTACTCGGCATCGCTGATTTCA
>CAYVSN010000141.1:0-4179 GCA_964453875.1 uncultured Dehalococcoidales bacterium | reverse complement strand
GCACTTCGTATTGCTGTTAATGGGGAGTTAGAGAACTTGAAACTGGCTCTCGAACAAACTATTAACCTTCTTCGCTTCCGAGGCAGATTGGTGGTTATAAGCTATCATTCTCTTGAAGACCGTATCGTCAAGGAATTTATGCGACGCGAAGCTAGTAGCTGCATATGTCCACCAGGAACTGTGATGTGCCGCTGTGGGCATATGCCTACATTAAAGCTTATATCGAGGAAAGTCATTAGACCTGCTTTGTGGGAGATAGAATCTAACCCTCGCAGTCGCAGCGCCAGGATGAGAATAGCTGAGCGCCTCAAGTGAGCAGACAATTTCAAATAAGGAGGTGAAAATGCCAAAGAAAGTTGTTTCAGCTATCGACGTAGGCACAACAAAAATAGCGACCATCGTAGCTAATGTGAAGTCAGAAAACGATATAGAAGTCTTGGGAGTGGGAGTTGTTCCTAGCCACGGTCTGCACAAAGGAGTTGTGGTCAACATGGATGAAGCTAAGGCATCTATCGCTGACTCGGTGAAGGAAGCACAAAGAATAAGTGGGGTACGCCTAGACTCTGCCTGCGTTGGTGTTACCGGCAGGCACATAAGTAGCCTTAACAATCGAGGAGTAGTGGCTATCCCGCGTGATGACAGGCTGGTTCGTCCTGGAGATCTCAAAAGAGTATTGTCTGCAGCTCGAGTCGTCTCTCTTCCTCAGGGAAAGAAAGTGCTTCATGCTATCCCGCGCTACTATACTTTGGACGGTCAAGAAAGGGTAAAACAGCCGGTAGGCATGCATGGCACTAGACTGGATGTCGAAACTCACATTATTACTGCTTCGGTGTCCTCGGTGCAAAATCTTGTTAAGTGCATCCGCTCTATTGGTCTTGACGTTGATGACTTAATCCTGGAGCCCTTGGCTGCTGGAGAGGCAGCGTTAACTCCAGAGGAAAGGGAAGCCGGGGTTATTATGGCTGATATTGGCGGCGGCACTACAGATATAGCCGTGTTTAGGGATGGCAATATCTATCACACCTCAATCATCCCCGTGGCCGGCTACCAAGTGACCAGTGATATCTCCATTGGTCTAGGCTTGCCCTTCAATGTAGCTGAAAAGATGAAGAAAAGCTATGGTAATGTGTCCCCACAGGTCGATGTCGACAAGACACCTGATGTGGGCATAGAAAATGGTCATAGCGCCTCCTATCGAGACCTATGCGATATTATTCGCTCTAGGATGGAGGAATTGTTTGAGCTTGTACTCCTGGAGATGCCTACCACTGATTATCAATCCTTGGCACCCTTTGGCCTGGTGCTTACTGGTGGCACAGCCAATCTGACTGGGCTCGATGAGCTAGGAAGGTCAGTATTGCGAATTCCCGTGCGCAGAGGCCAGCCTTTGGACACAAGTGTTTACGGCATTACTGACATCCTTCGTGACTCAGCTTACGCTACCACTGTAGGACTGATTCTGTGGCAGGCAAGGAATAAAGAAGGGTCAATGTGGCAGGCAAGAAAGGCAGGCATTTTGGGTGGTTTCGTCAGCTTCATTAGAAAGCTGTTTCGTAGCTAATAAACTTTGGGAAAGGAGGTGTTTCAAATGGCAAAAACCACTTTTACCCCTACACCGGCAAGAATTAAGGCTATAGGAATTGGTGGGGGCGGTTGCAATGCTATCACCCGCATGGTCCGTGAGGGAATAAGAGGTATCGACTTCATAGCTATGAATACAGATGCCCAGGCCTTGGCCTTTGTTGAAGCATCGAGTCGAGTTCAATTAGGTGAGAAATTGACCAGAGGTCTAGGAGTTGGTGGCGACCACAAGTTCGGGCTTAAGGCGGCGGAGGAAAGCCGTCAGGTAATTGACGAACTGATTGAAGGTGCCGACATGGTGTTTGTTGCCGCCGGTATGGGCGGCGGCACAGGAACTGGTGGCATCCCCGTTGTAGCTGAGGTAGCTAAAGAGTCTGGCGCACTTACTATTGGTGTGGTGACCAGGCCTTTCACTTTCGAAGGCGGGCACCGAGGTGAAGTGGCTGAAGAAGGCATACTCAAACTAAGCAGCAAGGTGGACACACTAATTGTTATACCTAACGATCGGCTGCTGCAACTCTGTGATGCCAAGACGACTGTTGATAACGCTTTCAAATTGGCTGATGATGCCCTTCTTCTCGGGGTCCAGGCTATCTCCGAAGTTGTTACCGTTCCTGGATTAATTAACCTTGACTTTGCTGACATCAAATCGGTGATGAAGGATGCTGGCCCGGCCTGGATGTCTGTAGGGAAAGCCAGCGGTCAAAATCGAGCCGCTGAAGCTGCCAAAGCTGCTCTTGCTAGCCCATTACTCGATGTAGCTATAAGCGGAGCCAGGGGCGTGTTATTCAACATGACTGGTGGGTCGAGCCTCACGCTATTTGAGTGTAATGAAGCAGCTCAAGTTATTGGCCAAGCAGTTGACCCTAAGGCCAATATTATCTTCGGTGTTGTTTTTGACACCAAGATGGACAGTGAAATCAGGATCACAGTTATCGCTACTGGCTTCACCACTCAGTATGGCAAAGGGACACCCAGCGCAGAGGAACTCCGCCGCCTTCTAAGAGGCGGCAGCAATACACTGGACGCTCCCTCTTTCCTGCGTCGTGCTCAGCGTTTTCCCGCGCCTGCTGCAGGAATTCCTTCCCACGCTGACACAGCCGTTACTGCAAATCGATTGAGAATGTTTCAGCAGTAAACCTCAAGCTTCATTAGAAGAAGGGGCGGCTACAGCCGCCCCTTCTTTTGAAAACCGAAACTCGCAGTTTGCTGTATTATATATATAGTGGTAGAATATCCTACTAGCACAATTTCTGGGGAAAGACGTATGAAGTGCCCCTACTGTGGTGGCTTGGAATCCAGGGTGATAGACTCTCGGTCTTTAGGTGAAGGGGTGAGGCGGCGGAGGCAATGTCTTCCTTGCGGCGCTCGTTTCACTACTTATGAGCGAGTGCAGCCTCACAATATCTTTGTCCTCAAGAAAGATGATCGTCGTGAGGCGTTTAGCCGGGACAAGCTCTCTTCCGGCATCCGCAAATCTTGTGAGAAACGTCCTTTACTTACAGGTGCTATTGACAAGCTTATAGATGACATCGAAGCTGAGCTCTACAAGACGGGCAAAACCGAGTTTCCCAGTTCTCTTATTGGTGATCTGGTCATGGAAAGGCTGAAAAAGCTAGACCACATAGCTTATATCCGTTTTGCTAGCGTTTACCGAGAGTTCGCTGACATCGGTGCCCTGAAGCAGGCAGTGGACACCTTAGCGCAAGGAGGATCTCCAGAAGCGCCAGCTAATCAGCTCCCGCTGCTGCCTCCGGAAGTGGTGAACCGCCTGGTTCAACGGGGTGGAAAGTGAAAGGGGCTAATACTGGTAGGAAGGCTCGAGTCATCAACCGAAATGAGGTAGCTCGGGCTGTTTTCGCTGCTGCTGAATCAATCGGTATAAGTGATAGGAAACTGTTGGAAAAACTTACAGAACAAGTGAGCCAACGCTTAGAGCTAGCTCAGCCCCTGCCCGGCATGGAAGAATTTGTTTCACCGCGAGCTAAGTATCCTGTGTCCCCCTCCCAAGTTGAAGCAATGGTGAAAGAAGTCTTAACTGCTGATGAGTTTTTCTCCCCCCAAGCGAATGTCCAGGTGGTCTCCGGGATTGAACTGAGCCAAAACGCCTTAAGGGTTTTGGAGAAAAGATACTTGATAAAGGATGGGAAGGGCAAAGTTGTCGAGGCTCCTCAGGAGCTATTTCGCCGTGTGGCTAGACACATCGCCTCAGCCGAGCTTCTCTACGACTCCAACGCAGATATCTCCTACTGGGAAGAGAGCTTTTACCGATTAATGGCAAATCTGGAATTCCTACCCAATTCGCCCACATTGATGAATGCTGGCCGGGAACTAGGGCAGTTGTCAGCCTGTTTTGTTATCCCCATCGATGATTCTATGGAATCCATTTTTGATGCTGTCAAATACACTGCTCTAATTCATAAGAGTGGCGGAGGCACTGGTTTCTCCTTTTCTCGACTCAGGCCGGAAAAAGACAGAGTGGGTTCGACTGGCGGCATCGCCAGTGGCCCTGTTTCCTTCATGAGAACCTTTGATACCACCACTGACGTCATAAAGCAAGGCGGCATGCGCCGCGGAGCTAATATGGCCATACTTAAT
>CAYVSN010000140.1:0-4179 GCA_964453875.1 uncultured Dehalococcoidales bacterium | reverse complement strand
GTAGTTCCGTCAAGCCCTCTCCAGAGGAATTCGCTGTGCATCTCCTTCGCACCTCGCCTGAAAGCAACCCATTGATAACCCGATTTCTTGTAGATTTGAGGGAGTTGCGCATTCATACCAAAGCTATCTGCAACCCAGGCTACGGGGACGCCCACACCGAATTTCTCCTTACAGTACCTCTTACCAAAGAATATCTCCCGTACTAATACCTCTCCAGTGGGAAGCATGGTATCAGGCATCAAATACTGGCCATCAACTATCTCCATCTTCCCCTTCTGGATCATCTCTTTTATATCTGACCAAAGCTTGGGATTCCTTTGCTCCAATACCTTCAAGGGAAATATCTGCTCCCACGAGAACTTGTAGTCATCATATTTCTTCATCAATTCAACAGCCCGCTGTAAGATATCTTCGGTTATTTCGAGGTAATCCTCCTTGGTAAAAGCCCAAGCCACATCATAATGAGAATGAGGAACAAGGTATATCGTTTGCATGTCAACCTCCAAACATTGCTTCGATTGCCCTGCTCCATCCTTCCGGGCCAATCCCCTGGACTTTCTGCAAGCGAGGCAGATTTATTTTCTCCCAACTATAATCGCCCTTTTGCACTAAGATGGGCATATCCACTTCGGAAAGCATGGGCAAATCATTAAGACTATCACCAAGCCCAATAGTCTCTATTTCGCCCCACAGCTTGCAATATAAATTGCTTACAATCCTTACAGCTTTACCTTTATCATTGTCTCCAATGATGTCGTAAAAGCGTCCGCCATGAGCCCAATTGAGTCCAACCTGCCTAATCTTCTGCAATGCCTTACTCACCTCCTCATCTGAAACATCAAACCTCACCGTTTCATCATATTCTCTTTGCTTAGCCAATTTGGCGGATTCTAGATCCAAGCCACTCTCCCTAGCCACCTCTTCGGCACTCATATCACCAAAGCCTCTAAACTGAAATCCACCTTCCTCCTTGACCTTGCCCAACAGTCTCTTGATCCCGTCACAGGAAATGCCTAGCTCTATGACCAATAGCCCATCTACAGTCTTATGATAGCTAAAGGAGAACGGGAAATAATCTGCTGGTATAAAGATGGCGCCTCCATTTTCCACTATGAAAGGGTGAAACACTTCCATTTTGCGCCGATATACTTCCTGCTCTGCCCTAGTCTTAGCCGAGCAGAATATCAGGGGTATGCCATTACGTTTAAGTCGCTCAATTCCGGCAAGCGATTTCTCATATGAATAACTCACGGCGTCAAGGAGGGTGCCGTCCAGGTCAGTGAATACTATCTGTTTCAATGCAGGCAAGAGGAAATAGGCTAGTTCCTTTAACCCAACAGGTTGTTTATTTCGGTCTGACCAAGCTTATCTTACCCCAGTCGTACACGTCAACCTTGTTTGAGATTTGACAATTGCAGCGGTAACAGCAGTTTGTCGGCGCTAGATAGATTTGATATTATGCTTGGGCATTTCTTGGAGGTGGAAGATGTTCATAGAAAGTCCGAGGTATACGGAGCGCTTTGGTTCAGTCAGAATGAATCACGTACAGACGGTAGTCTCCTTAGACTCAGGAGCAAAGAGGGACTTGCCTCCCCATGGTGCTATGGGAGTAGTAAAAATAGATGAGGATACAATCAAGGAGTTCGAGGACAAGATGGCGATTGTCATCCCGGTCAAAGACGAGAAGCTTAAGCTCTTTGAAGGGGTGGTCAGTGGCGTGCCACATGACTGTCTGGTAATAGTGGTTTCGAACAGTCAGAGAGAAAAGGTCGACAGATTCAGAATGGAAGGAGATGCCCTAAAACAGCTTTGTCATTTTACCTTTCGCCAATCCTTGATTGCCCACCAGAAAGACCCCGCTATTGCCGAAGCTGCAATGGAAGCCGGCTATGATAGCCTCTTGGGCGAAGACGGATTGGTGCGCGATGGTAAGAGCGAGGCTATGGTGATAGGCTTACTCCTGGCCAAGGTGGCAGAGAAAGAATATGTTGGCTTCGTTGATGCTGATAATTATTTCCCTGGCGCAGTGCTAGAGTACGTGAGAAACTTCGCTGCCGGCTTCAGCCTGGCTCAATCTCGTTACAGCATGGTGAGGATATTATGGCATTACAAGCCCAAAATCTCAGGGGGGTTATACTTCAGGAAATGGGGAAGAACATCGGAGATCACCAACAAGCACCTGAACGACCTGATATCCTCCAAAACGGGATTTGAAACCGAGGTAGTAAGAACTGGCAATGCTGGGGAGCATGCAATGAGTATGAACCTGGCGGAGATTTTACCCTATGCTTCAGGATATGCCGTGGAACCTCAGGAATTAGTATCCATATTTGAAAGTTTTGGCGGCATCTTGCCCACAAAGGAGCCGAAGGTGATGGGACAGGGAATAGACATATTTCAAATTGAGACCAGAAATCCTCATCTGCACGAAGAAAAAGGGGAGGAGCATGTCCGGAATATGCTATTATCTTCATTGAGCACCATTTACCATTCGCCTCTTAGCAGTGAGGAGATAAAACAAGGTATTCTGGCAGAGTTAGTCAGGCAGCAGAGTCTAAAAGAAGGGGAGAAGCCCCCTCCCATCCATACTATTTGTTCACCAAAGAAGATAGATAGCAAAAAGCTTATAAGTAAGCTCCGGGAAGATCTTGATAAATACCGTATCCTACCGTAAGACTTGAGAGGAGCACTTAACCTCATCTGGAGAGTACTCTAGCTTGTTTCTTGTGGACCTATCTAGCAGGCCTTTTCTGTATGCCCCTGGTCGGTGGGTGTAGGTTTAAAACGATCACCTCGCGGGTGATTTAGCGCTACACAGGAACTAGGCACAACGAGATTGTCGCGTCGCTGGCGCTCTTCACGTGGTCCCCTTCTCACCACAGAACCCCCCTGTCATTGCCAGCCGAAGTTGCCAGCCGAAGGGGTAACAAGCAGCGAAGCAATCTCAGTGGTGGTACTGAAACTGAGACGGCTACGTGACTGACGGGTTAAGCGTATGCCAGGCGGTACACAAAGAGTTTCACACGCTGCAGTACCTGCCACGGGGCTTTTCTATCGTATTCCTAGCCAGGCAACCCATACCAGCACCGGCGATCAGAACGAAATTGTATTAGGCTCGATAGATCTATCTGGCCAAATTCTGATACCCCCGGATAGCTTATTCCCCTCTCCAATTATCACATTGTCGCCCAAAACACATTCGTCCAAGACTTCGCTTTGTTCTGCAATGCTGCAATGGGAGGCAACTACGCAGTTCCTGAGCTTGGCTTTTTCGCCAACCCTACAGTTTTGCCATAACACTGCTCCTTCTATAACAGCACCTTCTTCGATCCGGCATTGTGGCCCCAAGACGGTAGGCCCTCTAATTATGCAATCCTTACCGATAAAACAGCCTTCACCAATTACCACTGGCCCCTCGATTCGAGCTGAAGAGTGAACAAAGCTTTCACCCTCAAACACTATGCCCCTATCCGCTGTGCGTCGCTGGAGCAAATCGTGGTGCAACTTCAAGTACTTCTCGGGAGTACCTATATCAATCCAATAAGCCTGAGATGAGTAACCGTAGACAGCTTTCCCTGTTTCTAGAAGTGAGGGAAAGACACCATGCTCAAATGTGAAAAAAACGTTTGGGGCAATGTAGTCCAAAACATGAGGTTCCATAACATAGATGCCGGCGTTGATCATGTTGGTAGTTACCTCCTCCCGGCGTGGCTTCTCCACAAACCGCTGAACTCTGCCTTCAGCATCTGTCTCCACCACTCCATAAGGAGTAGGGTCATCTACCGGCGTCAACGCTATGCTTGTATCCGCTTTCTTTTCGCGATGGAAGTTCATCATGTTGGTCAAATCAATATCACTGAAGATATCACCGTTGAAAACAAGGAAAGATGCGTCTAGCAGCGCCTCTGCATTCTTCACCCCTCCTGCCGTTCCCAGGGGAGAGTCCTCTACCAGGTAGGTCACATTCACCCCGAAGCCACTACCATCGCCAAAATACTCTTCAATTTGCTCCGGCAAGTGACCCAAAGTCAGAATGATCTCTCTAATACCATGCCTTTTGAGGTGATCGATAAGATGCTCAAGGAAGGGACGATTCAGCACCGGCAGCAGTGGCTTAACCGTATTGCAAGTAAGAGGACGAAGGCTAGTTCCTTCTCCACCGACTAGTATGACCGCTTT
>CAYVSN010000139.1:0-4194 GCA_964453875.1 uncultured Dehalococcoidales bacterium | reverse complement strand
TGATCTTGTGCTACAATGATGCGCTCCAAAGGCAGCAAAAGACGAAAGGGGGGAGTTATGGCAGAAAAAGCGACTAAGGAAGAGCTTCTGGAAAAGGCAAAGAAGCCAGCGGAAGATGCTATGAAATTGCACGCATTCTACCGCGGTAAGATGCAAACAGTGTTGAAATGTCAAGTTCGTGATTTCAATGACTTCGCTATCTATTATACCCCTGGAGTTGCCGAGCCCTGCAGGGCGATAAAGGCGGATGTGTCAAAGTTTGGCGAACTGACCAACAGGTGGAACACTGTAGCTGTGGTTTCCGATTGTACTCGAGTCCTTGGCCTAGGAGACATCGGACCGAAAGCGGGCTATCCCGTGATGGAAGGCAAATGCTTGTTGTTTAAGTACCTTGGTGGCGTAGATGCCGTTCCTATTTGCCTTGATACTAAGAACCCCGATGAAATCATTCAGGCAGTTAAGTGGCTTCAGCCCTCATTCCGCGGGATCAACTTAGAGGATATCTCTAATCCCAAGTGCTTCTATATTCTTGATCGTCTAAGGGCAGAGGCAGAAATCCCCGTATGGCACGATGACCAACAGGGGACGGCTACAGTGATGCTAGCTGGGTTGATAAATGCCTTGAAGATCGTAGGTAAGAAGATAAGCAATGTAAGCTTTGTTTTGAATGGGTCAAGAGCGGCTAATGTTGCTTGTGCTAGGCTTCTTTTTGCTTACGGAGCTAAACATGAGGGCACCATAGTGGTTGACAGCAAAGGGATCCTTCATTCGGGTAGGAGGGATTCAGAGCAAGAGAGAGAAATTTGCTGATAAGTGGAGGCTTTGCCAAACTACCAACCCCGAGAAAAGGAGCGGCGATTTGACTGAAGGGATAAAGGGTGCCGATACGCTCATTTATTACTCCAAGTCAGGTCCAAATGTCATTTCGCCTGAGCAGATCAAGCTAGTGGCAAAGGATGCCATGTGTCTCGTCTGTGCTAATCCTATCCCCGAGATCTGCCCCTGGGAATGCAAAGAGGCAGGAGCTAGAATCGTAACCACTCGCAGGCCTGACTTTGCTAAGCATCAACAATGGGAGAACTAGAAGCTCTTGTTTGCGAGGCAACACACGCATGATGGAAGCTCAGAGGGAAGGGATTGCCAGAATAAGAATTAGCCCCGAGGAACTTCGTAAGAGCGCCTAGCCCATGACAACCAGCGTTAAGCGGTAGCAGTGAAGATTGATGAAGTCGCTGGTTCATTGATCTGGTTCGAGGAAAGGCAGATTGCGAACGGGCTAAAGAGAGCATGAACTTAAGGGGCCACTTCGTGGATAATTGCTAAGGAGATATGGATAAGCTAATAGCTGATAGGATGAAGAAGAGAGGAATGAGTTGGACCAAAAGGCGGCCGACAGAACGACAAAGTTGATAAGTGTTTGATACAATTGTCTGTTTGGTTTAAAATGGTTCGCATTTGCGACGAACTTGATTCGTAAGGAGGAATTTGGATGCCTACTATTGCTGAGCGGTTGAAAGAGCTGATAGATAAGGAAAGAAAGGGAAAAGCCTTAGGGGGGCCAGAACGAATAGAAAAGCAGCACAAGTCAGGGAAACTGACTGCTCGTGAAAGGATTGATCTCCTTTTTGCCCCCGGCGGCTTTCATGAACTCGATCTGTTTGTCCAACATCGAGCTACACTCTTTGGTATGGATAAAATCGATATCCCAGCAGATGGGGTTGTCACCGGCTATGGCATGGTAAATGGTCGTCCTGTATGTGCGTTTTCCCAGGACTTCACATCTATGGGGGGTTCACTGGGCGAAATGCACGCCAAAAAGATATGTAAGGTTATGGATTTAGCCATGAAAAGCGGTGTCCCTGTGGTAGGGTTTGACGACTCGGGAGGAGCTCGTATCCAAGAGGGGGTTGATGCCCTCTCGGGCTACGGGCAGATATTTTTTCGAAACTCTGCAGCCTCGGGGACTATTCCCCAGATTTCAGCAATTATGGGACCTACTGCTGGAGGAGCAGTCTATTCACCTGCAATGACTGATTGGGTGTTTATGGTAAAGCAAACAAGCTATATGCACATCACCGGACCGGCAGTCATTAAGGAGGTTACCGGGGAGGAGATCACGTCGGAGGAACTAGGCGGTGCCATGACTCATGCCACAAAAAGTGGGGTATGTCACTTCGCCTGCGATAGCGATGCCGAGGCCATCGAGCTCATTAAGAAACTTTTGAGTTACCTTCCCTTAAATAATATGGAGGACCCCCCTCTTATTGAGCCTAACGATGATCCAAACCGTATTGACCCTGCCCTTGACACCATAGTACCAGATGCCCCCCGTGAGGTATACGATATGAAGGACGTTGTCTACTCCATTGTGGATGACGGCGAGATACTTGAGCCTCATTATCTTTATGCTCAGAACATAATCACTTGCTTTGCCAGACTTAATGGCAGGACAGTGGGTATCATTGCTAATCAACCCAAGTATCTTGCCGGATGCCTCGATGTCGATGCCTCGGATAAAGCTACCAGATTTATCAGGTTTTGCGATGCCTTTAATATCCCGCTGCTTACCATTGCCGACGTCCCAGGTTACTTGCCGGGGAAAGAACAGGAATGGTCCGGGATAATCAGGCATGGGGCTAAGCTTCTCTGGTGCTACTCTGAGGCTACAGTGCCTAAGATTACCTTAATCACACACAAGGACTATGGAGGCTCATATATTGCCATGTGCGGTAAAGATTTAGGTGCTGACTACGTTTTTGCTTGGCCCACAGCTGAGATTGCAGTGATGGGTGCTGAAGGAGCTACACCTATTATCTTTCGTAAGGAGCTAGAAGCAGCGCCGGATGCCAAAGCAAAGATGCAAGAAAAGATCCAAGAATACCAGGATCTCCTATACCATCCCTACATTGCTGCCTCTCGGGGATATGTTGATGAGGTTATCCAACCGCGGGAGACTCGTCCCAAGATAATCAGCGCCTTAGAACTTCTCTCTACTAAACGGGAAACCAGGCCACCAAAGAAACATGGAAACATTCCGATGTAAAAGATGTCAAGCTTGGAGCATTTGGAAGACAAGAAGAGGGTAATGGCTGCTATTGCTGCTGCTATAGTTGCTTATATTGAGGAGGAAGAAAAGGCTCTGAGACCAGCAATGCTGGAACTAAGGCCAGTTCCGGTTCTGAGTTTATGGCATGCTTCTGGGCGTGAAGAGATAATGCGGATGCGAACGCTCTGGCAGCGAAGAATAGTCTCTAAATAATCAAAGGATAAGGAGGGATTTGTGGTCGGAGAAATAGCAGAAGGTCCAATTTTAGCAAAGGATTTGACTAGCGAGAAGGTGAAGAAAAGGCCGAAAGCTAAAAACGCGGTCAAAATTTGTGACACTACCTTTCGTGACGCGCATCAATCCTCGCTGGCTACAAGGATGCGAACTGAAGATATGGAATGGATGGCTAGTGAAATGAATAAGTGTGGCTTCTACTCTATGGAGGTTTGGGGTGGGGCAACATTTGATGTGCCTCACCGTTTCTTAGGTGAAGACCCCTGGGATAGGCCTCGCAAATTAAAGAAACTTATGCCCAATACGCCGCTGCAGATGCTCCTACGTGGGCAGAACTTGGTCGCCTATCGAAACCATCCCGATGATCTGCTCGATGCTTTTGTGGAACAAGCCGCCGAGGTCGGCGTCGACATCTTCCGTGTTTTTGATGCCGTAAATGATGCGCGCAATCATGAACGTGCTGCTAAAGCGATCAAGAAGTGGGGCAAGCACTACCAAGGAGCCATATGTTACTCACTGACTCAGCCAAGGATGGGGGGACCAGTTTACAACCTTGAATACTATATCAAGAAAGCCCTCACTCTCCAAGACTTGGGTGCCGATTCCATTTGTATTAAGGATCAGGCTGGGCTCATTTCACCTTATGATGCCTATGAGCTGATCAAGGCTCTTAAGGAAAACTTGAAAGTTCCTGTTGAGCTTCACACCCACTATACAAGCGGGCAGGCTTCCATGTCTCTGTTAAAGGCCATTGAGGCTGGAGTTGACATCGTTGATACCGCTTTGTCGCCCTTTGCATTGCGCTCCTCACAACCACCTATCGAGCCTTTAGTAGTTGCTCTGTATGGGACAGACAGGGATACGGGACTCGATATTGAGCAATTATTTAGGTGTGGACAGATGCTTGAGCAAAT
>CAYVSN010000138.1:0-4199 GCA_964453875.1 uncultured Dehalococcoidales bacterium | reverse complement strand
TTCGATACTTCCTTAACTGCTTCAAGGAACCGCTTCCCGTCCCTGACCCCCTCGATGTACAACGCTATGATTCTAGTACTGGGATCGGCAGTAAGGTATTCCAAGAGATCGCTTTCGCTAAGGTCACAGGCATTGCCGTAGCTTATGAGTTTGCTAAAGCGAACCCCTCGGCACATAGCTTGTTTAACTATAGCTAGGGCGTTGCCACCACTCTGGCTGATGACCCCTACCGGCCCACTTTCCTTGGGAAAATCTACATCGAAAGAGAGGCGTGATTCAGGGCAATAAATCCCCATGCAGTTGGGACCAATGATTCTGATCCCCATGTTTCTGCAGACTCGGGCTAACTCAAGTTCCAGTCTCGTTCCTTCTTCCTCACCGGTTTCACTAAAGCCTGCGGTGCAAAAGTGTATTGCCTTTACTCCTTTGCGAGCACATTCCTCAACCAATTTAGGAGCGACTCGATTAGGGACCGTGCTGATTACATAATCTACGGTGTCGGGAATGTCCTCAAGGCTTGGGTAAACCTTGAGCCCTCCTATTTGACCACCCTTGGGATTCACGGGATAAATCGGCCCTGCAAACTGAAATTCCAGAAGGGAGTCAAAAAAGGTCCTAGTCCAATGCTCCGGGTCGCTAATGCTAATTCCGGCGAGGGCAATTGAGCGCGGATGAAAAAGAAACTCCAAATCGTAATGCGTGCGCACTACCTAATCCCCGTATGCCTTTCCAAATCTGTCATCCTTTCTCAAAGATCCAGACGTCTGTCTAATTCTAGTAGCTTTGAGGCTATTTTGCTAGCCTTATTTAGGGAAATCTTCAAAAGACTGGCTGAACAATCCAAGCCCTGCGACTAGAGTCACAGCGAGGCAGGCACTCATGATGGCGGCGCAAAAGCAGACTCCGCCATACCCACCACATCGGCGCGGATGTTGTTGCCCAGCGAGAATGTCACGTCACCCATTCAGCCAATCTGTCACGTCACTCCAATATGGATACTGGAACGGCTTCGTCAAGGATGATCCAGGTAGGCTTCGCGGGCACCGACACCGTGTCCGTCAGCCAAGCACTCGTCGCCGACGTCAAGGGGCTCAAAGACCTATTGTCGTTAGAGTATTATTCCGTGTATACTGGCAGTCCCCTATAACCTTGCAATAGGTAGGGGTCACGGTTAACCAGATACACGGCTCATAAGGAGGTGAGGATGTCAAAGCATATTTGGAGAGCATTGGTTACCACGCTCGTGGTTACCTTACTAATGATATTCGCGACTGTGCCGGTTGTGGCATTGGATGTCCGGAACGGGGAAAGTGTCACCGTTGCCGGCGGAGAGGTGGTGGACGATAACCTTTTTGTGGCTGCTGATACCATTACCATTGATGGCACTGTCAATGGCGACCTGGGGGCTATCGGCACCACGGTCACTATTAATGGCGTGGTTAATGGGAGTGTTCTGGCTGCAGGCCAGATAATCAATATCAACGGTCATGTTGAGCATACTGTGTGGGCAGTAGGGCAAACCATCAATGTTGGTGGCAGCATTAACGGTAACCTCCAGGTTGCCGGTCTATCGGTGAACATAGCTAGTACAGCCACGATCAAGGGTAACCTTCTCTTTGTTGCTGGAATTACCAGCATTGAGAACCCTATCGAGGTTGGCATTAATCGTGGAGGTGAGGCCATCAACAGCAATGGAATAAGGGGAAATGCTGATCTTGAAGTTATGGGCCTGACACTATTTCCTACGGCAAATATTCAAAACGACCTAAGCTACGGCAGCGGGGAGGGAGTCCATGTTCAATCGCGTACGCAGATTGCCGCCGCGGCTACTCACAAGCTGCCCCCTGCAAAGCCAGATCCAGCCAGAGCTTTCCCTTTCGCCCTTTTCACCGGCGTATTAGGCAAACTCACGAGTTTCTTAATGGCTTTTGCGGCAGGGCTAGTCATCATTCTCCTTGTTCCCAGGCATCTGACGTCTGTCGCTGAGTCCATACGCGCCAGGCCTTGGGCAAGCCTTGGGTGGGGAGCTGTCATCCTGTTTGTCACGCCCATCGCCGCTATATTAGTGTGCTTCACCATCGTGGGTATATCTGTGGGACTAATCGCCTTGCTCTTCTACGGGGTAGCCCTCTATCTTGCTCAAATCCCTGTCGCCTTGTTTCTCGGGCGCTGGATTATCGGGAGCTTCAGACCCGTGGAGGGCAAAGCCATCATGCTCGGAGCCTTAGCTCTAGGCCTTGTCATTATCCATCTGCTGAAGCTAATCCCCTACTTTGGCTTTTTCGTTGGGCTGGTTGTGATCCTCTTTGGGCTGGGAGCAGTCGTGGTCTGGGCAAGAAAGCGACGGGCTGAGGCACGAGGGGCAGCTTCCACTTAGCTATGGAAAGGGAAGTAATCGTTGCAACAATGGACTCTCAATAATCTGAGAGATAAGAATATCCGTAGCCTGAGAACGAACTCACTTCACCTAGGACCGGGATTCCTCTCAAGCAACCTCGTTTTCCGTTCAGGCTTTCTCTGCTCCCGTAAAAACAATTGATGCAATTCACGTAGCTGGCCAGCACTTCAGAATTCAACGAAATACCTATTCAGGACTAGAGTGCCGCCACCTGTTAGGCTGGATTCCTACTGTTTCTTTGACCTAAACGCTTACTGTCAGCACGAGAATCGAACCCACTCGCGGCAGAGCTTCCTGCTGCGCCAAGGACGTGTCGTATCAAGGTTATCCCAGAGCATGGGTGAAGCAGCTATCAGCTCCTGTTGAATAAGCTGAAACGCATTGAGCTAGACTGGATGTGAAATCCATAGCTAGCTTGCCGCATCATAGATCCAAGTAAATTGCTCACGAGTGCCCAAAAGGGATAGAATTCAATGACTAACAGTTGCCACAAGTCAGGTGCCAACTATTTGGCAGGGCGAAGACATATTTGTCATCGACCTAAACAATAACCGGCAAAGGAGGATCAAATGGCAGGATCAAGTTCAGGTGCTCTGGAACATGGAATGACCACCCATCGTCTCGAGGCATTGTCTGACGGCATTTTCGCCATCGCTATGACGTTGCTGGTTTTGAACCTCGCTCTTCCGGAAGCGGGAAAGGGGCTAACTGAGTTGCATAGTCTGCTGTTTGGGCAATTGGACAAGTTCTTTTCTTACGCAGTGAGTTTCATACTTCTGGCTATCTTATGGGTCAGGCATCACGAACAGTTTCACTATATCAAACGAACCGATGGGAAGCATCTCTGGATAAATATCTTTCTTCTTATGTTTGTAGCTCTGATTCCTTTTTCCACTTCGCTGGTTGGCGATTATTCCCAGGAGGCGCTGGCAGAGGTATTCTTTGGCTCCAATATATTCATGTTAACGATTCTCCTTCTCTGTAGTTGGGCTTATGCTACAAATCATCACCGCTTGGTTGACCCCAGCCTGGACCCGCGACGCATAGCTTTGCTGAAAATGAGGGGGGTGCTCACCGCGGTTGTGCCTGTCTTGGCAATAGGGTTGGCCTTCATAAACCCGGACATCAGTTCTTACGCATATCTATCAATTCCAGTCTTTCTGGGGGTATCCGAGCACCGACACCGCAAAAGCACTGGCAGCACTGTATAGAAAGACGTTACAGCTGCTCGCCCTTGGAGAGAAAGATGCGGCGCTAATGATAGAAATCCTCTGCTGCCCAGCCGCTGGATGGCGACCAACGACGCGCCGTACCCGGTAAGCCAGTCCTGGATGTGAATGCCAACAAGATAGGTAAAGTGGCCGATATGGACTTCAACATCCAGAAAGGAGCTATCAATAGTACTGTGGTGTAGGCAGGCTTGACTAAGAAGTATCACACTAGCCTGGATAGAATAGGCAAAATCGGTGATGAGATAATGCTGAGGATTAGCAAGAGCGAGCTAGGAAGTAAGTTATGATGACCGGCACATGAATCAAAAGAAGGGGAACGCTACCAGGAGCGAGTTCAGCCGGGGCTGTGTGGGCTACTCACGGGTGCCTCTGAAGAATAGAGATTTACTGGGGGTGGCGCTATGAAAAAACTCTTTATCTTGGCTATGATTTTGGGTATAGTTATCATGTTGATATCAGGAGCTTGTGTACAGGAGGCCGGATTGTGCAAGGAGGCTAGAATGGTACATGTGGGGGATATTGATATTGCCTATGAAGTGTTTGGTGAAGGGCAACCCATTGTATTGATA
>CAYVSN010000137.1:0-4220 GCA_964453875.1 uncultured Dehalococcoidales bacterium | reverse complement strand
TATTCAGAGGATATCATCAACACGTATGTAATCCCGAGT
The DNA here is from genome assembly GCA_964453875.1 of uncultured Dehalococcoidales bacterium. Lineage (GTDB taxonomy): Bacteria > Chloroflexota > Dehalococcoidia > GIF9 > AB-539-J10 > JADFUX01. The sequence goes on along the minus strand of CAYVSN010000137.1, from coordinate 4,181 downwards.
TCAATGGTCAAACTGGGCACAGGTCCTGAGTTTGATACAATTGTCATTGCACAGCGCATGGCGCTCTTTGCTGATGAAAAGGCAGGTCAGGAATATGTAGATGCCGTATCAGTGGCCATTAGGGTAACACCTAAATCACAGGTAATACTTGACCCGTTTCCGGCGCCTGAGTTGCGTGTAAGGGGTACTGGTAAAACGGAGATAGACTTACAGCCTGCACTTGATGAGCTGCGAAAGGCTATACTCGCAAAGTACAGCAACCTTTCAGCGGATGAGTTGGGAACTTCTCTCTGGCTTCCTGAGTCTTACGATGCAGTCCAGGAGGAGCTGTATGTGGCCGGGGAAAGCCGTGACACGACTTACCTTCGCTGTGATACCTTGACACTGGGCGATGACCCGGATGAGTTTATTATCGTGTATGGTGTTAACCATGCTGCCAGCCGAAAAGCTACGTATTCAGACTGCTCCTTCTACGGCGAGGCTGGCTGGAACGGGGTAGCCGGTATCTATAGCACCGAGTATGCAGGAAGTGCTGAGCCATATCTACCGGGCAACCCGCTGGCTAAATATCTTTACGTCTGTAAGTTTGCGCGCAGCTGCGATTCTGAAAAGGCCTGTGCGGCAGTACCGACCGGGCCCGAGGCGCAGGGAGTTGAACTTGATGAGCCTGCCTTCATCGGGTTCCGTGCCTACATCGAGCCGGCTACCAAGGTGGGGCCAGCCTATAGTGAACTCCTTTACGACCGTGTCATAAAGTTCAGCCCTGGATAATACGGCAAGTCCGTGTAATATCATCGGATTCAGACATTCTAGTAACTGTGTTGATGCGGTCATGAATACTCACTTTGTTACCTCAGCCCCCAAGCTCTTCGATATCGGCTAGGCCATGATGACATCGAACTTTCTTGCGAAAGTCAACATCAAATTAGAGGGTGGATACGTCCGGGTTGACAAAACATGAAGAGGTCTGATACGATGTTCGCACGTGGCCCTGGGGATGCCTCAGAGGGACTTAGCAGTTGCACACAAACAGGCAGGCCAAAAAGCAATGCACGAAAGGGAACTCAAGCTAACATTGGAGTTTGAAAGCGAACCTGTTGACACCCCAGCCGCCAAAGCAGAAATGCTGGAAGAATGTAGATCCTTAACAGAGTTGATCAATGACTATGTTGTGCCTGCAAAGATTGCTGAAGCTCGCGAGACACGCCCAGGTGAAAAAGGGGTACCATTAGTCATAGGTGGCATACTTATGGAAGCTGCCACTGCTGGAGTTGCGAAAGCTCTGCTTGACTGCATCAGCGCTTGGGTTGGAGCAAGAAAGAGGGAATTTACTTTCCGTTTTGAAAAGGGCGGGGTGAAATTCGAGTTCCAAAGCTCCAATTTGAATAACGAACAGATCGCCATTTTAGTAGCTAAACTCTCCGATGTAGTTTCTAGCTGAGGAGGCGGATAGTATGGTAGAGAAGCGCTATGCCGTGCTCGTTGGTTGCAGCAACTACCCTGAGGAGCCCGAAAAGCTTCCTCCGCTGAAGTGTGCGGAGAGCGACGCCACAAGGCTACGAGAACTCTTACTTGACAAGGACATCGGTGGCTTCGATCCGGACAATGCCCTTTTGTTCACGAATCAGCCAAGTTACGAGGTATTGAAGGGAATCGCCAAGTGCTTAGATCAGGCTGAAAGAGATGATCTGGTATTTATATATTTCTCGGGACATGGGAAATTGGATACAGGTAATAAATTGCACCTTGCAACATCAAACACTACGGTTGATTTACTTGCTGCCACTTCGCTTCCCGTGGCAATGATAAAAGAAATTATCGATAAGTCGAAGTCGCAGAAAATCATTTGGATCCTTGACTGCTGTTATAGCGGTGCAGTAGGGGCACTATTCAAAGGAGGTGACGTGGATACCGAGCTTCAAATAGCCTCTGGAGGCAAAGGGAAGTACATAATGACTGCGTCCACTGGTATCCAGGCGTCCGAAGAGAAGGAAGGCGAGGATTATTCACTGTTCACCAAGTATTTGCTGCAAGGTTTGAAGAGCGGTGATGCTGACTTAGATGGAGATGGAACAATCACAGTGGACGAGCTTTACAGTTACGTTCGCGACCAAGTTACACAGAGTGGCAAGCAGGAGCCGATGAAGTTTGCCATCGGTGTTACGGGCGACTTGGTGATTGCTGGAGCCAGGCAACTACAGAAGCAGAGGGAGAGATGTCTGGCCGAGCTTTATGCAAACGGAGATATATCCTTAGACGAATACTATTTTGCTGCGGCAATAGTCACCAGCAGCGGCCCGTTCACTGACGAGCAGAACAAGCTTATTGAAGTTGTGGATTGGGTTACAAAGGGAGGGGATGCCTCACTGCTTTTCGTCCTTATACGCACCCTAAGAGCAAAGGAAGTGGAGGAAAGGAAAAGAGAACATAAAGAGCGGGCGGAGTCATATCGTCACAAGGACATGTACAGAGAGGCGGTCGAAGAGTGGGAAGAGGTTTTGAAGATAGATCCAAACGATGCTGAAGCACTTAGAGAACAAAAAGAACTCACCAGGATAATAGAAAAGGAGCAAAAAATAAAGGACAGTGCCAGCTCAGCGGAAGAGTATTTTGAACAACGGAAGCACTTAGACGCGATTGTGCAGTGGGTTGAAGTTCTGAGGTTAGATCCAGAGAGTGATAGAGCCATCAACGGAATTGACAGGAATTTAGAAACGATCAAGAGGGAAGTTAGCACCCCCAGAACAAGAAGAAAGCGAGAAACTACCAAGAGATAACCTAACTCGGCGCAGGTCGCTAAATGGTGACGGTGCGTAGTTCTTGGAGCAGGGTGTTCGAATCCTTGAGCCCATGGCAGGCTATGCCCCTGGCGAGTTTTCCACTGTGCCGATGACTAAATTCAGTGATGTAACCTCTTAGTTAGGCTATAGCCGCTTCGATGCCATCACCATGAGGTGGCGGCAGCTTCAACTCGAAGATTACAGTGCCGAGGCGGGCATCCGGCCGTCCTTTGATTGTCCTCCCATTGAGAACAACTTGAACACCATTCCCAGCAATTCCTTCGTTTTGAATGAAATGGTCAAGTGCTTCGACAGAGCGCTGACGCAAGGCATCTTCCTCTAAAAGTTCAGAGGCGACTTTCTCCAGCGAGGCTAATTCGCGGCGTAGACTAAAAGCTGCTCCCACGCAAGTGTGCTGCATTTTAGGGTTATTATACTGCGCAACCCCGTCCTCTAAGTATATCAGCAAGGTATTTGTTGCCAAGCAGGGCAGAGGGGTAACCTCGCTGCACTTTTCGCTAGAAAGTGCAGTACCATCCTGGAGAGATCAGGATTTCTAAAGCCTATCCGATACCCTACACCCTAAGTCCCGCACGCGCCCCGTCGTGAATTGCATCACATATACGCCTCGGCTCGGCACAGTCACCGGCAAGATTGATTTCACCGACCTTGCCCTTCACGGCGTTTGCCAGTTGGCTATTGGGGATGGCCCCGGTGGCAAGGACTATGGCATCAGCCTCAACCACTATTCGCTGCCCTTTGCCATCGATCATAACAAGGCCGTTTTCGGTTATGGTCTGATATTTCTTTACGCCCGTGATCAGGGTGACACCCTTTTCACTCAGACGGGCAAGGAGAGCACGACGGTTACTAGCAAACATGTTGGAGGCCATCTCTGGCCCTCTCCTGACGACTGTCACTTTCTTGCCCTGCTCAGATAGGAAGTCGGCTGTCTCACAGCCTACCAACTCACCACCAATGACAACCACTTTTTGACCCACCTCCGCTCTGCCCAGTATCACGTCCACAGCTGTCACCACCTTGTTCCGGCTCATTCCAGGTATTTGGGGTATCCTGGGTGTTGACCCCGTTGCCAGGATGATGCTATCTGGTTTCTCCTTGTCTACAAGCTGTGGAGTGACCTCGATGCCAAGCTTGAAATGGACAGAGTTCTTCTCCAGCTGGCGGCTCAGATAGCGTTTCAGTAGCCCCAACTCCTGCTTATAAGGGGGTAGTGCCGCGGGTATGAGCTGTCCTCCAGGCTCACCCTGCCTTTCATAGATAGTAACCTCATGTCCCCGCAAGGCGGCCACACGGGCCGCTTCCATGCCAGCGGGTCCGCTTCCCACCACCATCACCTTCTTCGGTCTGGGAGCAGGAGTCATTGCCCCTTCTGCCTCC
>CAYVSN010000136.1:0-4222 GCA_964453875.1 uncultured Dehalococcoidales bacterium | reverse complement strand
CAATAAGGAAGGAAGAATAGAACCGACTATTTACTGGCTCCGTGGTTCCTCCTCAGTAGTCTTGCCATTTGAAGCACATCGCATGGTGTGCTGCAATGAGCGGCGATTGCAACCGATTGCAACGGCCCGCTGAATGCTACCACGGCCCATCAATTATGTCAAATCTTTGCAGTCGTTCATGTGGTTGGTAACACGTGACTTCCTTCGTTGTCATTGCAAGGTGGGAAGTGGCGAGGCAACCTGCTATGCGATTTTGCTTTTTCTGGGGATTGGTTCGGTTCGCCTGCAATGACGTAAAGAGCTGTAGGCGCGCGTTGGAAAGTTGAAGTGGAATATAACCGCGTGCAGTTTGAGGGGGGGCGTATGGGCGCGAGATGAAGCAGAGGGGATTGGATCCGCGCGACGGGGGCGGTTACTGTGGAGTTGATGCTGGCTAGCCAGTGCCGGAGGACTGGATAAAGTTATGGGGAATCCTTCCACTGTGGGCACTGGGCAAACAAATCGCGCCACGGCATCAAGACGATCGGGGTGGCATATGCAGCCGTTCAACTCGGTGTGTTGATGATATCAAGTCCACCCAGGTCTTGACTATTTGCGGTGGTAGATTGAGCGGAGCTGGCTTAATCAATTGAGGCGGCAAGTGTATCAAGAGCCGCTTGATGTGCTGCGGTCGCATATCCAAGCGAACTTTCCTAGCTTGCTCAAGTGGCGGTTCTAACGAGGCTTTCTTGAGCAACTCGGGCTTACGTATGAATTGAGGTATAACTGTCACATTGCTGGCGACAGGATCACCATTGGCTTTGCTGCCTACCACCTTTATCCTGTCACCTGCTTCTGTATCTTCAAAGGTAGCTTCTTCTTTGCCCACAGCACTGTATTTGGTTTCAGTGGTGATGACCACTTTGACCAATTCCCTTCACGTTTCCAGTCGAATGAAGCCTTCATCTGTTAGAAGGTTCATGCTTGCCGCGAAGCCCGCGCATTTCCAGAACCTGTCCTCGGATCCAAATAGTAGATGTCGTTGTAGTAACCCCACACCTCTATTACATCGTAGCTATGCGTCGCATAGTAACTGAAAGGCGTTCCACGCCTTGTAACTAGCTTTCCCTCGTCATCGTCCCAGTAAAGCCCAGAAGTAGTCTCTAGAGGTAACCACTCTTCATTTTGCCGAAGTTCCACCCAAGCATGCCCCCCTTCTCCATCCGCAAATTTGACTTTTCCTATAACTGCTCTAACCTTATCTGCGCTGACACCTTCAGCTCGGAACAGCGAGACCAGAGTATTGGCCTGCTCTTCGCAGTCACTAACGGCGTTCCCCTTCAACGGGTTACTGGGATAATTGGGTGTAGCAGACAGGAATTCATGGGGCATCAGCCATTTCTCAGATTGACCGTGAAGGGTCTGGTCCGAAACCCGAATCCACTGCACCGCTTCCCTGTAGGCATCTTGAACCCCATCTACTTGTCCCGCTAATGCTTCTACAGCGGCATCATGTGGGGTAACATAAAGCTGATAGCGAGATTGCTTACCTGGTGAGATAACAGGGTGAACGACTTCTAGTTGTCTTTCTAGCTCTCCTCCTCTATGACGTTCACCTTTGTCAGGGCCCGTGCGATTAAGGCTGGCCCTTCTTTAGGCTTTTCCCACCAGCAGCCTTGGCAGGGAAAAGAGCAACAAAGCAGGGTTATGATTATTAGCAGACCACCAAATACCCTTTTGCTTCCTGGCATATCGTTCTCGTTAGCTCCGTCATCAGGGATTCACATTCATTTCAGTCCAGCCCAGCGGAATCGGATATCCCTGTGGAGGTGGTCTATTAAGTCGTAGCTGCTACGCATGACCATGTCATCAGTAATAACGGACAAACAGGGCAACAGGATTATATGATAACAAACAGAATTTGTATTGAAATACCCAGGTTCTGTTGCTTTTGCCTTATCGCAGGCTGGCCGAGAGTATCATAGCAATCCCACCTAGCTTATTGCGAGCCCCATCTCGTTCAGATTGATGGGTGACGCATGAGTTATGGAAGGACGCTACGACTAGGAGATCACCACTTCGAAGGCGACACGCGTTGCTAAGGTTTATTTGGCAAGGCAACTGTATTCTCTTAAGGCAGCGAGTGCTCGAATAGCTCTTTCAGGCGTAGGATAAATAGCTTTGTAGCCTGTCTCTTTGACCTTTGGAAGCAAGGTCTCGTCCCACTGTCCTGCAAGCCAGGTGATCACCGGCTTGGATTTGCCACCGGCTACTTGCTGGATAGCCTTTAAGGTGGGGATACCACAGATACATAATATAGCATCCACATTATCATCTTCGAGGAGAGCCGCCAAAGCCGCGCGATATACCTTTCCATAGCCATGCATGATAGCTGCGGCTATCATATCTACAGGATTGGTTGGTGGTGACCAAGAGGGGAAGAACTCTTTGATCCTTTCTGCAGTTCGCGGCGATAATCTTGCTAGTTCAAAGCCATGTTGGGACAGGGCATCTAAGGCCATGATACCGCCGGCACCCGTAGGTGTGATTATCCCAATCTTAGCTCCCTTCAGCGGAGGCAGGTTGATGAATGCCCTAGCGATATCTCCCATTTCGTCTACACTCCTTACGGAGATGACGCCGGACTGCCCAAATGCAGCTTGATAGACTTCGGCCTTACCCGTAATTGAGCCTGTATGAGAAGCCGCTGCTTGGGCTGCCTCTTCACTGCGGGCTATCTTAAGTGCTAGTATCGGCATTTTCTTGCTCACCCTACGGGCGATGCTCATAAACTTGCTGCCGTCTCTCATACTTTCGATTTGCAAGGCTATGACCTTTATATCAGGGTCCTCGCCCAAGTATTGGAGCACCTCGGGGAAGTCAACGTCACTGGTATTGCCGAGGTCAATGCTCTTACCACTGGCGAAGCCAGCGAAGCCATTAAGAAAGCCCCCGGATTGCCCAACAAGTGCAACGGGGATTTTGTCCGTTGGGCTGGCTACGAAAGCAGAGGTGAAGTCACTGAAGTTATTGACTACTCCCAAAGAGTTAGGTCCAATTATCCGCATTCCACCCCGTTTGGCTATGCTGAGGACTTGGCTCTGGAGCTCTTTTCCTGTCTCGTCGGCTTCGGCAAACCCACCGCTAGTGATTATGGCGGCTTTGATGCCTCTTTGGATGCAATCTCGCATCACTGCGGGAACAACTTCACGTGGGGTGGCTATGACTGCCAAATCTATACCCATAGGCAATGACGCAACATCAGGATAGACCCTAAGGCCGAGGATATTCTCTGCTTTGGGATTGACGGGGTAGATTTGCCCCTTAAACCCAATTGCCAGCAGATTCTCTAGCGTGTTGAAAGCACCTTGGCCGATGCGTCGTGTGACACCGGCCAGAGCTACCGATCTGGGCTCCATAAACAGCTTCATTTCAGCTATGATGCTCATGGAGTCTTGTCCCCTGACTGACATTGTCTTGGTTATGTTATGCTTTGGGAGTCATTTTGTAAACCTTGAACAATAATAGACGTCTTCTTCGGTTGACATGGTGTATTGCCCTTCTCTATACTATCGAGGCGAAAGTTGCCCGAGTGGCGCAATGGTAGCGCAACCGACTTGTAATCGGTAGGTTAGTGGGTTCGAATCCCCTCTCGGGCTGAGGAGGGGTGCCGGAGTGGTTAATCGGAGCAGACTGTAAATCTGCCGCCTTAAATGGCTACGTAGGTTCGAATCCTACCCCCTCCAGTTTTGGAGGTTATACTGCCCACATAGCTCAGCAGGCAGAGCACGTTCTTGGTAAGAACGGGGTCACCAGTTCGAATCTGGTTGTGGGCTCCAATTATAGGAGGCAAAGAAAATGGCAAAGAAGAAGTTCGAGCGTACCAAACCCCATGTTAATGTGGGCACCATAGGTCATGTAGACCATGGGAAGACAACCCTGACTTCAGCCATGACCAAGGTGCTAGCCAACGTAGGTTCTACCCAGTTTCGTACCTTTGACTCTATTGACAATGCCCCTGAGGAGAAAGCCAGGGGGCTAACTATTGCTATCGCTCATATAGAGTATGAGACTGAGAAGCGCCATTATGCCCATGTGGATTGCCCCGGTCACGCCGACTATATCAAGAACATGATCACCGGGGCGGCCCAGATGGACGGAGCCATCCTTGTAGTAAGTGCCCCCGACGGTCCCATGCCCCAGACCAGAGAGCATGTCTTGCTGGCTCGACAGGTGGAGGTGC
>CAYVSN010000135.1:0-4262 GCA_964453875.1 uncultured Dehalococcoidales bacterium | reverse complement strand
CTTTGGCACCTGCCCTTTCATGCCAGCACCTAGAGCATGAGAAGGCTCTCTTCCTCGATTACCATGTGCCAATGCTGCAGCACGCTCCTTTCTGTACGCTGCTCGAAGTCGCCTCACACGGCGCAAGCACAGATCCAGCAGCTCACATGCCTCCCTGACCCTCATCCTGCCCATTTCCACTTGATTTAACACCGCCAACATCTTCTCTTCCTTCCTGTTCAATGTCACTATATCCTTCACAGGGTGACAAAATCATAGAACACCAACAACGCCTTTTGATTGTTGACTTAGGCTTACCGATTGATTAATATTACAGGGCTTACTACAGATTGGTTGACATGAATTGCACATTGCATTTCGGAGGGCAATATGAAAGAGATAACGATTGACAGCATTCGGGTGAGTCTGATGAACTACCAGCGCGTGGTGATTTTGAAGGAGAAGGAGTCCAACCGCTATTTGCCTATCTGGGTTGGTCCTGCTGAGGCAGATGCTATTGCGGTGAAGCTGCAAAATGTTGAATTGCCCCGCCCTCTGACCCATGATTTGTTACAATCTGTGATTCATGCTTTAGGAGCCTCGGTTCAATCTGTTGTAGTAAGCGACCTTCAAAATGATACCTTCTATGCCAAGCTTTTTCTTCTCGTTGACGGCATGCAACTTGAGGTTGACTCCAGGCCTAGCGATGCTTTGGCCCTGGCGGTAAGGACGGGGGTGCCGATATATGCGGAAGAATCGGTGTTGGACAAAGCAGGCATCGTGCTTGAGGAGGAAACTGGTAAGCCTGCTTCCGGGGGCAAGTCTCAAGGCAAAGTCGATGAGCAAGAACTCAGAGGGTTGTCAGCGTATGAAGATTTCATAAACACGCTGGACCTAGAGGATTTCAAGAAACGCCAATCCTAGAAGCCCTGAGGAGCTTAAGTGAGAAAATGGCCAGTACTCGCGCCGTTGCTTACCGTTGGCTTCTATGTAGCTTTCAGCCTTCTGATACCAACGTCCATAGGTTGGTGGATAGGCAGCAAAGTGCATCATGAGCTGCTATTTCTTCTCATTGGCCTTGGTATCGGCACAATAATTATGTTCTACGGGGTCTATCGTATGGTGCGCCCATTCTTAGAAGAGGCCAAGAGGGAGGGAAGCGAAGAGGAAATCCACCGACCGATCAGAATGTTTGCAAGTCTGTTCCCTTTGAAGCACAAAAAGGATGAAGAGCAGAAATAGTGGCTAAGAAAACAGGGTGCGGCTGCTCCTTGAATCTACTAATCATCCTTGGCTTGGTCTTTTTGGCCTTAGCGGTTATCAGCTTTATCGGCGGCGTTGTAGGGAGTATGATTACTGGCGGTGAACCGCTGAGCGTTTTTGCTGTTCATCCACCTCAGCCTGAGTTACCCGCGGAAAGGCCGTTTCCTGGCCTTCCTATTACCAACACGATGATTGCTGCTTGGATCACCATCCTCGTCTTAGTTGGTTTGTTCGTTGCCGCCACCCGTAAAATGAAGCTTGTTCCTGGTAGACTTCAGAACTCTGTAGAATTTATCTATGAGTCACTGGCAGACTTCATTGAAGATAGTGCCGGCGAAAAGCACGGGAGATGGTTTTTCCCCATTTGTACCACCCTTTTTCTGTTTGTCGTGGCCAATGCCTGGATTGGTCTTGTCCCTGGCTTTGAAAGCATCCAAATGAACGGCGTGCCTCTACTTCGCAACGCCAATACTGATATCAATGTGCCCTTAGCGTTAGCTGTGATAGCCTTTGTTTCTGTGGAATACTGGGGATTCAAGGCAAGGGGCGCTTCATATTTGAAGACCTTTTTCAACTTCGGTGCGCTGGGGCAGGGTTTCAAGAAGCTATTCACAGGTAAAATTAAGCCTGGATTAAGCGGTATTTTCAATGGGATAGTAGTCGTCTTTGTCGGCGTATTGGAGATAATGAGTCACCTTATCCGCATACTTAGCTTTACCTTTCGTCTCTTTGGCAATATGGTCGCGGGATTAATACTGATCTCTGTTATGATTCTCATTATTCCCTGGGTAGTTCCTTCAATATTCTACGGCCTCGAAATGTTGGTTGGCTTTGTCCAGGCTATGATTTTTGCCGGATTGACCTTAGCATTTGGCTACGCCGCGGTTATGGCTACTGAGGAGTAAATCAAATTCTATGTGACAGAAAAGGAGGCAAGCAATGGATATCTCATCGGAAGCAGCTAGGTATATTGCCATAGGGCTCGCCGCTGGTGTTGGAGCTATTGGCCCGGGACTTGGCATTGGCTGGATTGGCAGGAGTGCTATGGAGGCACTTGGGCGGAATCCTGAGGCCAGAGGAGCAATAATGACCAATATGATCTTGAGCATTGCCTTCGTCGAAGCTATAGCTATTTATGTCATTGTCATATGTATTCTGCTCATTTTTGTGGGAGTGAGATAGTCTCTGGGAAGGAATAGTGCGTTGTGGAAGCTCTAGGGCTAGATTTGGCTACATTTGTTGCCCAGCTTGTCAGTTTTCTTATTCTCCTAGGACTGCTTATTTATTTCGGGTATAAGCCAATTCGCAAGATCCTTGATGAGCGCTCCAACAGGATAAGGGAGGGCATGGAGCAGGCTGAGGCAACCAAGGAAGAATATGTCCGGGCCGAGAAGGAGGTTAAGGCAATGATTGGCAAGGCTCGTGAGGAGGGGCAGTCCGTGATCACACAAGCTAGTCAACTTGGAGACAGGCTTAAGGAGGAGGCTCGGCAGGAGGCTAGGAAAGAGGCCCAGGCGATTATTGACCGAACCCGAGAGGAATTAGAACGGGAGCGTGATAGAGCCATTGAAGACTTGCGCCGGGAGTTTGTTGATATATCCATCCTGGCTGCCGAGAAGGTAATCAACGAAACGTTGGATAAGGAGAGACATCGCAGACTCATTGAAGAAGCACTAAAGGAAAGCGCTACTTTCAGAGAGAACTAAGGTGAGATACTACACATCTGTTGTTGTGAACGAGTTGAAGCAATCTCAGCCAGAATGGGATTGCTTCGTCACTTCGTGCCTTGCAATGACGCGAGCATAGGATGGCAAGAGTAACCCCTGGTAAACGCTATGCTCAAGCGGCTTTTGAACTGGCAGTGGAAAGAAACGAACTACAGATCTGGCAAGAAAGCTTGAAGAGAATTGCTGAGATAACACCAGATACAAAGCTCGTGGCTTGGTTGGAAAGTCCCAAAATCCCCTTCGATGTTAAAAAGGTTCTTGTAGAAGAACGGCTAGGGGAGGTGAATGCTTTGGCCTTGAATTTGGCTTGCCTCCTGGTGAGTAAGGGTAGACTGAGAATTGCTGGCAATATTTTACGAGAATATGACAGGCTGCTGGACGCCTACTATGGCATTGAACATGCTAATATTGTGACCGCTTTGCCTTTGGATGAGGAGGATAAACAAAGGCTTTCCCGACAGCTTGGGGAAATGATGGGGCGCAAGATCGTCATTGATGCCCAAGTTGATCCTTCCGTAGTCGGGGGCTTCATAGCCAAGATTGGTGATACGCTTATAGATGCCAGCACACGCAATAGATTGGAATCTTTGAGGGAGAGCCTGGTCGAAGCCGGCAAGTAGTTGGATGGAGCGTTTCATTGTCACCCTGAGCGATAGCGAAGGGTCTCAGACATTCTTCGCCTGCGGCTCAGAATGACAGGAAGCGAAGGGCTCGCACTGACATTAGAAGTTAGCAGGTTAAGATGGCAGATCCAGGGCAGGATATCGTTTCGATAATTAAGGAGCAGATTGAGCACTTTGGCGCTGCTGTGGCCGTAGCTAATGTAGGCACGGTGGTGGAGGTAGGTGATGGCATTGCTCGCGTCCACGGGCTCAGCAACGCAGCTTACAGTGAATTGCTGCAATTCCCCAATGACATTATAGGGCTGGCCCTCAACTTGGAAGAAGACAATGTTGGTGCCGTCATCCTCGGTGACTGTAGCCAGATTAAGGAAGGGGATGAAGTGAGATCAACAGGGAGAGTTGTTGAGGTTCCTGTAGGCGATACCCTTATCGGGCGTGTTGTCGATCCTTTAGGGCGCCCACTCGATGGCAAAGGAGCAATTAAGACGGATAGAACTCGACCTGTGGAACGAGTAGCGCCGAATGTGGTGCTAAGAAGGCCCGTAGATACGCCTGTGCACACCGGGATCAAGGCTGTAGACAGTATGATTCCCATTGGGCGCGGTCAACGTGAGCTCATCATTGGTGACCGCTTCACCGGTAAATCAGCAATCCCTATTGATACCATAAT
>CAYVSN010000134.1:0-4267 GCA_964453875.1 uncultured Dehalococcoidales bacterium | reverse complement strand
TTGCTTGTCGAGATGCTAGGCATGACGTACTTCGAAGCCTCTAACGAAATAGAATAAATTAGAAATGCTACCACACGTCGCTGAATTCCTTTCGAGTTTGCAAGCTAACGACTATTCACCTGAGACGGTCTACAACTACGAGCGAGACCTAAACGTTTTCAATAATTTCCTTAAAGAAAGTGGCACTGATTTTGAAAAAGCCGACAAGCGTACTATCACCTACTACAAGGCATATCTAGTTTCTCGGGACCGCAAAACGGCGAGTTTAGGTGAGAGTGATAGACAGCTTGATTCTCGGTCCATAAACCGCATGTTGTCAGCTCTGCGTGGCTATATGCGTTACCTGGTTGATATGGATTACCCCTGTCCCATACCACCGCAGGCAGTGAAATTGACCAAGGTGGGACGGAAGCATCCACAAGTGGCTGAGCTTAACGATTTAGTTAGACTAATTGAGGCCCCAGGTTCCTTAGAGTCAAATGCCAAGGTAGCTTTAAGAAACCAAGCTATGCTGGAGGTATTATTTGCCACCGGAATGCGGATTTCGGAGCTATGTAACCTCAATCGCAACCAGATTGATGATAGCGGGCGCATTTTTGTCACAGGAAAAGGAAGGAAGCAGCGATTTGTCTACTTAACTCCAAGGGCTAAAGAATACCTAGAGGTCTATTTGAATACGCGCAAGGATAACTGCCCTGCTTTATTCATCCCTTATGCTGGCAGGAATGTGGTTAATCCTACGAGGAGGATCTCTACTAATTACCTTCAAGAGAGGATCAAAAGATATCGGGAGAAACTAAAGATCAATGTTCCCACATCAGCACATTCCTTGAGACATGGCTTTGCCACATACTTAGCTGAAGAAGGCGCTAATCCGGCAGCCCTTCAAATTCTCCTGCGCCATGAATCCCTAGATACCACAACACGTTACGTCCATGCCTCAGACAAATACGCTGAGGAAACACACCACAAATATCATCCGCTGTCTCGGCCTCGCTGATGGAAGGAGTTGGTAGAGCATTATGTCAAGTTCCTCGCTGGCAAAGCGATAATGGCTCAACACAGTAACAGAAAGCGGGAACGAAAATACATATGACGAGAAGTTGAAATTTGCCATCTATGAGAAAGCTGCGAACATGGCTGAGGTTGCTGTCAACAGCTCAGAAAAGCTAAATGCAATTTTCGTGGCGGCTTTGTGGCAATCTCACTCCACAGCCAAAACTCCATAATGGCAGTAGTCTACGCATATGCCGCAACCCAGGCAGCCTTCCAGGATATCCACCTTGAACCTATTCTGCCCATCGATCCGCTCAACTTTTATCTGTGATTTCGATAGGCTAAAAGCTCTCTCAGGAGAGACAAAGAAGGAACAAGCTAGAGCGCAAAGACGACAGCCAGAACAATTCTCTTCTTTTGTTACTCTTACTTCAGGCATTTAATTCCTCCAGAATCTGCTGTTCACAATCTTAGACCTAATTCGTCGAGCTTTTCCTGGCTAATTGTGCCATCCGCATTCCATCCTCTCTCCTCGTAATAATCGTCTATCAGTTTCGTGAGATGCTCTTCCGTGAATGGACTATACTCTTTGTCTCCAAACTTGACAGGTTCCCTCATAGTCCTCTCCGGAAATGTATCATCCTTCCTGGTCGCCCCTTCCCTGAGATTAAATGCCCTTCTCACATTCCAGGCTCTCTCCCCAGTCTTTAGAAGCTCAGTGGCATCCTTGTCTATCCCCGTCAAAGCAGAATAAAGTTCCGCCCACAAAGCAATGTTGGGCCTCTGAAAGGGAGCAAACTGACAGATGCCTAAGGAATCCAACACTGTCACATTATCCTCATACCACTTGCTAAGCCGAGCGGCGTCGAATCCTTCGGGTCCGGCAAGCACTCTATCCCAGGCGTCGCTCGGAGGGAAGCCTATCCTCTCAGCGAACTTCATCATCTTCTCACGGGTTCTCGGAAGCATAGTTACACTAAGGGCAGAATCATGCGCCCCTCTAACGTTAAAGGACTGGCTAACAACCTCCACAGAATGCCTAACACGCGGATCAAACACCAACCCGATTCCTTTGACCTGAGAGAGATAATAAGAGGAATTCCTTCCAATACGCTTGGGGGCTTCAATTAATCCTTGAGCAAGTATCTCTCCAAAGCCATCCTTATGAGCTATCTTCTGAATCAATTCCTCAATGGCGTCCGCTTTACCCCAGTCGAGTTCGAGACCCTGGGTATCTTTGTTATCTATTATCCTTCGTTTGTAGAGCTCGATGGCCCAAGCTATTAGGCCGGCGGTATCGTAATAATCCAGCCCCAAGCGGTTGCATAACTCTACACACCTGAATATCTCCTCCCAACCCTCAATGGCGCAAGGGCCGCCCCAGCTTTGGGTTGGTGCGTTGGCACAGGACACGGTTAACTTTAAGCCAGCGTACTTTCCCTCCTTTAACTCTACAAAGTGTTTGCATCCTATAGGACAGGACATGCAGGCCACATCACCAACCTTCAGTTTGGCAAAATTGTCAAGGTTGAATGCTTCAATACACCTGTCAGCTTCGCCGGTTTCCTGGAAGTTCTTATGAGGATATAATCCAGCCTTAGCCATGGCTTCGAGGCTGATAAGAGTGCCATAACTTCTCCATCCATCAAGGCCAGCCTGAGCCGTAAACTCCTTATATAACCTGTCGAGCAACTGGGTGAAAGCCTCTACATCGGCAACCTCAATGCGGCCCGTCCCATAGACTGCGATTGCCTTAAGATTCTTCGACCCCATCACCGCCCCAAGCCCCGTTCTAGCAAAAGCCGAATACTTGCCACCAATTATGTTTGCGCTCCTTACTAGATTCTCACCAGCCGGGCCGATGCTTAGAACCTCATACTCCTGGCCCAACTCTTCCCAGATAGCATCCGTCGCTTCCCAGGTGTCTTTCCCCCAAATATGAGATGCATCTCGAATCTCTACTTCGTTGTCACGTATTTTCAAATAGACGGGTCTATCGGCTTTACATTTGGCTACTAAGTGGTCATAGCCAGCGAATTTTAGCATGCCAAAATATCCGGTGGTGTTGCTTCCGAATAGCTCTGATGCGGGAGACTTGGCAGTGGCACTGCACCTCCCTGCTCCAGGAATAATCGTTCCTACAAATGGCCCGGCACCGATGAGCAAGACATTTCCTGGAGAAAGAGAGTCATCAGCAGGCTTGATCAAATCATAAGCCAATTTTGTATTGATCCCAGCTCCGCCCAAGAAATCGCCCATCAATTGTCGGGATAAGGACTCTTTGGTAACACTCCCCTCACTCAAATCAACATATAGGATACTCCCGGCAAATCCTCCTAGCTTTTCCATGTCTTCCTCCCAGTTTCAATTTTCGGCAACCTTTGCAGCCCCTCCCCCATTAGCGGTCTCTCTCCACAATCCCCTCACTTGCCCTAGCGCAACGAGCAGGCTCCCTTTCTTTCTGGTACAAACTAGCCAGGCACGCTAACCATTAGCTCTTAGTTTCTTGAATGAGCTCCTTATGTGTAGTATTCAATGCTTCCTTACCACAGCTTAAACGGCCTCTTTCTTCTTTGTCATGTCATCAATACACTGTAGAATATCTTCCACTCGGCTACCAGATGGAAATACACCGGCCGCCCCCATCTCCTTTAACTTAGGGATATCCACCTTAGGAATGATGCCCCCAACCATGAGGGGGACATTCAAATTGCTTTCCTTCATCTTCTGGGTCACCTTGGATACCTGGAACAGATGTTCTCCACCGAGAAAGCTTAAGCCAATTACATCAACATCCTCCTCGATAGCACTCTTTACTACTTTTTCTGCCGTCTGATATGGGCCTAGGTAAATTACCTCCATCCCGGCATCTCGAAACCAACTGGCCAGCACTCGTACTCCCCTGTCATGGCCGTCTAGGCCCGTTTTCGCCAGCAAGACTTTTATTCCTTTACCCTCTGCCATCTTAAACCCCCTTTGCAAATTCGGTCTTAGTTGCTAGGCAAATGGATACTCTAACATCTTATACGGGTCATAGGGGTAGCCATACGCTAACCTAATGGCCCCTGTTATTTCTCCTAGAGTGGCATAGGCTTTCGCCGCTTCGAGTACCGCAGGAAAGAGATTCTCCTCCTTCCTCTCGGCGGTCTTCCTTACATTCTCAAGAGATCTCTTTACTTCCTCGTAATCCCTTGTCCTCTTTAGGTCTTTGATATTATCCAGTTGCTCTTTCATTGCCGCTGGATCGACCGTGAACAACTTCTCCTCTCTT
>CAYVSN010000133.1:0-4276 GCA_964453875.1 uncultured Dehalococcoidales bacterium | reverse complement strand
TTAGAGTCTTTAGTATTCTGGGGACATACTACCCAATTTGTAGTGGGCATAGTTAGTATTGTGTCCGTGGAATCCGCCTCAGACGATATCTGGCCAGATAATGAGCCAGTGTGTAGAAAAAAATGATGAGAGGGATGTTTTGTAGACGCCTGCCCTCGGCCTTGCCTCATAACTGGCACTTGCCCCAGAAGTCAAGGAGTCGCCTCAAAAGCCCGCTGCCACCATTTTGGTCTTGATTTCTTGAACCACCCAGCCTCATCGAACTGCTTTATTAAAGAGGCAACAAAGAAAATGAGTAACCCAATAAGTAATGCCCATCGACCGTAATTGCTCTGAAACTGCAATGAAGTAATGACAGTAATAGTCGACAAAAGGATAGTGCCGAAAACCCACTCAAACCACCTGGCTAATCGTATTATCCGCATAATGCTGCCCTCCTCTTATTTTGGTGGATGCTTTGCTCCAAAAGCGCCTTCTGCTGCAAAAGCCAGGTAGCTGTTCCAAAAGTCCACTTACACCATCGGGGCTGTGGCAGTGTCCAGAACGTGCGGTAATTGGCTTTCTACAACATCAGCTTGTTTCTGCAACTTTTCGAGTTCAACTAATCTCTTTGTAACCACTTGAGAGATGCGTCTTTGGGTATCCTTATCTGGTGGCAGCAGTATTTTCAATGCTCGTATGGATTTATAATCGAGTGCCAGTCTTGACGAACAGAGTGCCAGCCCATTGAGAGCCGTTGATTCCTCTGGATTCGCCACCACCACGTATGCCAGATGGTTTGACTACAAATATGGCACGCAACGCAGCAAGCAGACTTGGGTTAAGACTCACCTGATTTGTGGCGTGAAAACCCACATAGTCACCAGCGTCGAGGCCAGGCCCTATGAGTCGGCTGATAATCTGCAATTCCCTCAACTGGTAAGCCAGACAGCCAAGACATTCTCTATTAGTGAGGTCGCCGCTGAGAAGGGTTACTCCGATAGAAGGTGTCTTGGGGTAGTTCGCGCACTCGGTGGCACAGCGTTTACCCCCTTCGAGGTCAATTCCGCTGGCATCGGTGACCATCATCATAAATCCGATGGTCTGTGGAATCGCACCTGGCATTTCTGCAACTTCGATCGGGAAGCCTTCTTGCAGCATTATAACAAAAGGTCTAACATAGAAACAGCTTTCTCCATGATGAAGAGCAAGTTCGGCAGTTTTGTTCGGGCTAGAACCCCTATCGCTCAAGTTAACGAGGTTTTGTGTAAGGTACTCTGCCATAATATCTGCTGCCTTATCCAGTCAATCTATGAATTAGGGCTTGAGCCGACCTTATGGACTTTTGAGGCGAAAGAAGCCAGTCGCCCCAAGAACTCTCAAGAATTGGACCTCTTAAGGCAAAGCCTAGAGCCTGTCAAAGGAGCTTTCTTTCAAGCCGCATCAGTAATGCCACTCCCCAGATATCGTGTTACAGTGGGGTATATGCTGGTCTCCAATCCAAGACACCTTGGTAATGTTCTCTTGCCGCAGGACCCACGTGATATAATTGTCCCGAAGCGCTGATTGTTCGGCGTTTCTATTGGAAGCAGGCCAACCTACCGAACTGAAGTGTCTACGCCTGAACCACCGGAAATATAGCGGGATAAGCCAAGTCACAAGGAGGAGCAAAGTGGCTGAGAAGTACGAACTCATTGAGAAGATCGCTTCTGAGGAAGAAGACAAAGAAATTGGGGTCCCCATCTACAAAATTGTATCTTACCCATCAGACCCCACGCTAGAGGTTCTCGATGAGAAGTGGAAAAGAGAGGAAATACTAGTCCTGGGGTTCCAGCGGCGTTGGGTGTGGAGTCACGCGCAGGCCAGTAAACTAATCGAGTCGTTTCTGCTAGGCCTGCCTGTGCCTGCCATTTTCGTGTATAGGGAACCTTCGCAAAAACAGGTAGTAATAGATGGCCAACAAAGATTGCGCACTATGCACGGGTTTTTCAGTGGTAAGCTGCCAGACGGCGGCGATTTCTTTCTTAAGGGCGTAAGCCCGCGATGGGAAGGGAAATTCTATGATACTCTTGAGGAACCGGATCGTATTCGTTTCAGGGATTCGGTTCTCCGGGTTGTGATAGTTGAGCAATTGGACCCACAGGACAGGACCAGTATCTACCACATTTTTGAACGCCTAAATACAAGTGGAACGGTCCTCACACCCCAAGAAGTTCGGAACTGTGTTTATCACGGGCCGTTTAATGACCTTTTGATTGAGCTAAACAAGGACACCACCTGGCGAAGTATCTTTGGGTCAGGCAGGCCAGACACTCGTATGCGCGACATTGAGGTCATTGTGAGGTTCTTGGCGCTGTTTGAAGATTCTGACTCATACACCAAGCCAATGAAGCAATTCTTGAATTCTTTCATGGGGCGTCACCAGTGGGACAGCGAGAAAGAGCCGTACAAGAGCGCGTTCCTCAGTACCGTTGGACGTATACATGCTACACTCGGCCCTAAGCCATTTCACATAAAGCGTGGCTTCAATGTTGCCGCGTTCGACTCCGTCACGATTGCGTTTGCAAAATCAACATCTACCCCCAACGACATTGCCGACAGGTTTGAACAACTGAAGGCAAACCCCAGCTACAAGGACGCGATAAGCTCGAGCACCACCGACGTTGAGACAGTCAAAACACGAATCAGGCTGGCAGAGGCGAGGCTCTTCAAGTGAACCTACAGGACCCGTATCTCGCCAACAGATGTACTGAGCTAGAACTTCTCCTGAACGACGCAGCGGGTTGGGCCTTAGGCAACGAGAAACTCAGCGCTAACCTAGCAGCCTACATAAGCGTGTTGATTGTGGGAGTGCTTGAGGACTGCGTCGAGTATTTGGTTGGGAAGCGGGTACGCAAAACGCAAGATTCCGAGACTGAACATTACGTGGTTCAGAGCCTTCATCAACGATTTAGGAATCCCGACCACAGCGCAATTAGTAGCCTACTTAAGGATTTCAGCGAGGAGTACCAGCAAACATTCAAAGAGAAGATTCCCCATGACGGCAACGAAGCTATTGCGCTGCAAAGCGTTGTAAACAATAAGAACTCGCTGGCTCATATCGGCACTTCAAATCTCCAGATGACGGTCGGCGACATAGATGAATACTACCGCCGTATAGTTCCCATCCTGGAAGTGCTAGAGGAGATTCTCGGATAGGGGACAAAGACGTTTCCGCGAGGCATGCTTCATTCACCAGAGTGGATTCGGAGAAGGAGCCGAACCAAGCGTATCTCATAGGCAATTGGCAGGCAATTCTGGGGACATAGTGCGTAGTCCGGAGTAGCGATAGTCAGCATTCTGTCCCTAACGACACGAGATTGCTTCGTCGCTTGCGCTCCTCGCAATGACAAAAGGGGGCGTGTGGCCTTCTAACAACGCCCATTTCTTGCTACAATTGAGGGCCGTGCAAATGAGGTACTTTCTAGGCGTAGATATCGGGTCTGTCAACGCCAAGCTGTCCCTCATTGATGAGGACGGCAGGGTTGTTCAGTTTGACACCGAGAAAGTAAGCTCCAGTCCCAGGGCTGCAGTTACTTCACTGATCGCCAGGCTGGGCGAGAGATTGAACCTGGAGCAGATCGTCGCCGCCGGCGTATCCGGTTCCGGCAAGACCGTAATCCCCAAAGAGCTCGGCTGGACAGAATACAGCAGCTCGCTGTCGATTGCTTCAGGGCTGCTGCACTGCCATCCTGACACCAAAACCATCATACAAATCGGCGGCCAGACCACCCTGGTAATCGAACTGGAAGACGGGTTGAGAAAGCCGTGGAAGGTGGCATCCAATCCTCTTTGCGCCGCGGGCACCGGGAGGTTCCTGGAGCAACAGGCATACAGGATTGGCATCAGCATGGAGGATTTCGCCAGCCTGGCACTGAAATGCGAGGGCAGCGCACCCAGGATAGCTGCCAGGTGCAGCGTCTTTGCCAAAACCGACATCATCCATCTGCAGCAGAAGGGAGCTCCGCTTGAAGCAATGCTCTATGCGCTCTGCGAAAGCGTTGCCCGGATGGTTGCCTCTCTCAAGAAAGGGACTTTTGAGGAGCCGGTCTACTTTGTTGGCGGCGTTGCCGCCAATCCTGCCGTGGCTAAATCTCTCAATGATATGGTTTCCACCAGAAACGGGCATCCAGTACAGGTAATTATCCCGGAAAACTACCTTCACATGGAGTCCCTGGGTTCGGCCCTGCTCTCCATAGGGAAGAGTTCGCAGGGTGTCCTGCTGCCGGAAACAGACGTCCAGCAGCGCTACTTTGAA
>CAYVSN010000132.1:0-4302 GCA_964453875.1 uncultured Dehalococcoidales bacterium | reverse complement strand
TTAGAGATAGCAAAATTGCCCTTCGGTTTCTGGTTAAGGGACTCCTGCTTAGCTGCAAGGTTGAAGGCAAAAGCCCTGAGCCCCTGGCCTATTACAAAGACAGGTTGAAATGCAAAATCGCTTACCTGAAGACAAAGGGCTCCCTGGGCTAAAACCTTGGAGCCCTTTCTTTTCCCTCAGATGGTACCTGGCGGGAAGATGAATCTTAAACTTTGGCCACTACCCAAACGGCATGGACCATACCCGGGATATAGCCGACAAGAGTTAGGAGAATATTCAACCAAAACTGCCTTCCGACACCAACTTGCAAGAAAACCCCGAGAGGAGGAATAAGAATGGCGAATATGAGATGCATTTGGAACCTCCCTCTAGCCAAAGTACAAAAAGCTGAGAACTCAGCTCCCGCACGGCAGCGCCGTTAGCCGCAGCGAAATGACATTGGTAATTATCCCGTGGGCAGTTACTCCCTGTTACCGGGCAAATGCCTACCTTTTCTTACCCGTAAGCGACATAGAGGAAGGCCGGGTGAATCGATCCCCTGCGACTCAAACGTCGTCTCACTCTGCTGTTTCCTCTTTCCTTACATGATGGTTATACGGTGTTCGCCTTCGTGCAAACTGGCTATGCCCAGGGGAATCCTGGCTTTAACCTCATTAACGTATACACCCCTTTTATATTATATAAGGGGGTGATGTAAACGTGTATATGAGTTCAATCAGTACCCCTCTTTGCTTTCCCAGATTTGGATACCTTGGGCTTCTTACTTTGAGCCTTCGCCTGTTTCTTGCTGAGCAAGCCCTTCATACGAAACCACGATGGCGTGCGGTAACCCTTCATTCCTGCCTGGTTTCCTCCCTGCCCATTATCTCTCCCTTATCCCGTCGCGATTTGACCAGCCTCCTGAAGGGGGTCTTTCCTTGAGTGCCAGGGGGTATGATTCCGATTCCTATGCATTGCAGGCACTGTTGTGGCTCTCCCTTTCTTCCCGTCCAGCCATAACCGTTGCATTTGGCACACTTCACCCAATTAGCTCTTTCGCTAGGCACTAACCCTGTCTGGTGGCATGAAGGGCAAGGCTCACGACCCCAAATCGGCGCTATGGCTGGTAAAGTTCTCCTACCGTTACAGTTTGGACAAGTTACCATAACATCTCCTTCCCAGCCTCGCAGCCCTTCCCATATGCGTCACCTCCTGACCAGCCGGCTCCACTTGAGGATTTCCTACCACTAATAGGCTCGCAATTGTCAGCATCCAATCTTGTCCTTTACCCTTTGTACAATCTTCGGCATTATTTCTCCTGCCTTGCCTCGAATAAGCACAGTAGCCACACTATCCATTGGTGTGGAGCTAAGGTTGATGATGACCAGTTTAGCCCCGGCATTGACCGCGTAGCTAGGCATATAGGAAGCCGGGGAGACCACCAGCGTTGAGCCAATTACGATAAACAGGTCGCAGTTCTTGGAATGATAGATCGCCCTTGTTAATTCTCTTTCAGGCAATGCCTCGCCAAAGAACACACCATCCGGCTTTAGTATGCCATGACAAGCATCACAATCGGGGACTTCAATGCCCTTGTTGACTTGCTTTCTGATATCTTCCATCGGGTATCGCTTGCCACAACTCAAGCATCTGACCCACCTCATATTGCCGTGAAGCTCAAATACCTTCTCTGGAGAGTTTCCAGCCTTTTGGTGCAGGTTATCCACGTTTTGGGTAATGACACACTCCAACTTGCCAATTCTCTCCAGCTCAGCTATGGCTAGGTGAGCCGGGTTGGGTTCTGCGCCCTCAGTGAAAAGACCTTGCCCTATTAACTGCCAGTGTTTCTTTCTCGATTCAAGGTTGCTTACGAACTTTTGGTAGGTGAAGTCGTCAGGGTCATATTTGCTCCAGATCCCTCCCGGGCTGCGAAAGTCGGGAATGCCCGATTCAGTGCTGATACCTGCCCCTGTAAACATCACTGCCCTTGGGGAACCAGCAATGAGGTCAGCAACTGCTTCTATTGCGTTCTCCAAATGTTCGTTTCGCACTGGACTATCGTTCACTCAGCAGGTTATGTGGATAAGAGCCGCTACCCGCTTACCCTCTTGTACCAATCGATTGAACCTCTCCACGGCTTCCTGTGAACTAAGGACTACCAGGTTCAGCTTTGCCTCGTTTGCCCATGATTCAGTGTCGGGGGTCAGCCTAGCCTTGGCGCTCGTCCCCATGCCCACTATGATTTCTTCAGGATCAGCTTTAACCAGTTGGTCAATCTCCTCCCTCTTGATGGCGTGGCTGCCGAACTTCCAGAAGCCGCCCTTCCGTTTTCTCATCGTGCCATCTGGGAAGACCAAAACATCACGGGCATACTTCTTGCCGTCGATTACGATCGAGCCGAACCTGAAGCTGTCTACTTTCGCCATCTGCGTCCTCCTCTCCAAATCCGCCTAGCTAGGCTATCTCAACTGCGGCGTAGCCTATTTTCGGAATAGGCGCTTGACTTTGTCGAACGTAGAGGGTGACTTAAGCTTGGCGAGGAAGCCGCTCCATTCAGCTTCCGCTTTCCCCTTCCGATCAAGGTCTTTTATCCGTTGCTCCATTAGCTCCAAGACTCGTCTCTCCTCACCAGCATCGAGCCACCACCCATGCCCCTCCGCGCAGAAGTCCAGTTCAAGATTATAGGCTCGGTAGTAAAACCGCTGCATTCGCCCACCGCATTTGGGGCAGGTGAGCTCGCTCTGAAAGGAGCGGATCCTCAAGCTCCCTTTGAGCTTGTCCTTGTCGAAAACGGTGTCCTCTAACTGGTCCAGCTCGCCGTAGTCCAGCCACATGCCCTCGCAATTGGGGCACCGGTCAACCTCGATGCCTCGATAGTCCTCGACTGCTAGCTCGGCATTACAGCGTGGGCAGTTCATGGTACTCCTTTCTCAAATGTTGGTTCTGTCATAGCTGCAACAGGGAATGGTCTCACTCCATGAAGGTAAAACCTGAAGGGAGGAAAGCTGCCCATCCCATTATCCATCGTTGACTTTTCCGTAAGTTTGCCTGGCTGAGCTTCGATAACAGCAGGAGTACTTATGTAAATACATCCCTGTAGCTAATGACAATAAGCAGTGCCGCTGCCATTATAGCAAGAAGAACGAGCACGATAACTACTGACTTGAACATTACTTCACGTGCTCCAAATCCGCCCAGCTGGGCTTACCACAGCACATTTTGCGCTATTGTAGCACCGCTAGACCTGTTCTCCAACTCCCAATCCTAGGAGAGCATCCTCATTGAATATTCTACTTAGTTTCTATTGTCGGCTCTCCCAAGAACCAAGCTCGAGCTGCACAAAGTATCAATTCTGAGATTGAAGGGAGCCCAGGAAAGCTAGAGAGCTTGGGCAACAGCTCTCCACGATGAGCGAGGTAGCAATTATGCTCATAAATCCTCAGCTTTCACTACCCAGCTTGTTCCCGGGCATCATTCCCTCCTAATCGGGGGAGGAAGTTAGCTTTGTTCTTCAGAGGCTTCCGCTTTCCCCTTCCTTCCCCCTTCTGCGGCTTCCCATTGGGCCAGGCGTTCAAGGCCATCTGGAATATCCCACTTACCACTTCTCCCATAGCCCTTGCCGCAGAGTCGACAGACTGCCGCCATCCCCATCGCTTCCCATACCTCATGCGGTGTATGTACGCGCTTATGTCCGATTATTATGCACGCGAACTTGGGTAGTTTCACCTTAGCGACAAGACTTTCAACTTTACCCGTGCGCCACCTTTTATACCATTGCATCTCTGTTTGACTCCTCCCTCTTCAACTCCGGCTAGTTCCACTATCTGCAGCTATGAAACACAATATACCTTGCCTTTATTATACTACCGAAAAGGCCGCTCGGCATAGTCACTTGGTGGGCTGCCAATTTACCCCCCTGCTCCACCTTTTGCAATTTGGAACTGCGACTTTGTCCAGGCTCGTTCGCTCGCGCCAACCCACCCCAGGGCTAGCATCCCCCAACCTCTAGTAGCCCACTGCCCGCTGGAGCTCAGGCAAGCGCTGCAAACAGGCGTTGAGCGGATGCCATGTTTACACGCCCCAGCCTCTCACTCACTATCTTGGGGTGGGTTCCGCAAGTGAACTGGCCTTGCCATCCTGTTTGGATCAAAGATTAAATCTTTCGGCCAATCTCTGCTCCCTCGGCAGTAGCCTCAAGCACTTTACGCGGCTCTTTGGCATCGCCTATCACATAGACTTCAGCCACTTTATCTTTGATCTTCTCGGATAAGTGGTCGACTGGCCTTGACCCTAGAGCCAGGATGATACTATCCACGTTGCGGA
>CAYVSN010000131.1:0-4327 GCA_964453875.1 uncultured Dehalococcoidales bacterium | reverse complement strand
GCAATCCCCTGGCTGACCCTTATCTCCTTGGCGTGGCAGCAGGAGCCGGACTGGGAGCTACCATCGCTTTTCTTATTCCCTTCAGCCTCTCGTGGATGGCTTTCGGAGCCGTGCCCTTATTTGCCTTTGTTGGTGCCGTGGGTGCTGTTGCTGTTGTCTATTTGCTGGCTCGTGTGGGCAAGACCCTACCGGCAACCACTCTCATCCTGGCTGGAGTAGCTTTGGGTGCCTTCCTAGCATCAATCACCGCTTACCTTATGACCATTTCCGGTAGGGAATTGCACGGCATCGTATTTTGGTTGTTGGGTGGGCTTTCCCTGACCAAATGGGCTGAGGTATGGGTAGTTCTCCCCTGCATATTAGCAGGTGTCATAGTCATCTGGCTTCATGCTCGGCCTCTTAATGTGATGCAACTTGATGAGGAGCAGGCACAGCAATTGGGCATCAATGTGGAAAGGGTCAAGCTTATCCTGCTAGGTGCTGCCAGTCTGATTACCGCTGCCGCAGTTTGCTTCACCGGTCTTATCGCTTTTGTCGGAATAATGATCCCCCATGCGGTGAGGCTTATTTGGGGGCCTGACTACCGCTTTTTGCTTCCTTTGTCTACGCTGGTCGGCGCCATATTCCTTATTTTGGCTGATACCCTCGCCCATACTCTGCTCTCTCCCACAGAGATTCCGGTAGGGGTAATTACTGCTTTTTGCGGAGCGCCGTTCTTTCTTTATCTGCTGCGAAGAAGGAAAGGGCTTGCTTTCTTCTAAATCATTTGGCTGTCACCCTGAACGAAGTGGAGGGTCTCAGATTCTTCGCTTCGCTCAGAATGACAAGAGAAACTAAGAATGGCAAGAGGAACGGGTAGAATGATTCAACTAGAGGACGTCAGTTTAGGTTATAACCACCGAACAGTGCTGAGCAACGTGAACCTGAAGGCAGTATCAGGCGAGGTACTAGGTCTCATTGGACCAAATGGCTCAGGGAAGTCAACCTTGATCAAAGGAATGACCCGCCTGATTAACGTTTTCTCCGGGCATATCTCCATTGATGGTCGAGACATAAAAAGCATCAAGAGAGAAGAGCTTGCTCGCCTCGTCGCTACAGTACCCCAAAATCCTGTTTTACCTGAAACCTTCACTGCCTTTGAAGTCGTGCTCATGGGACGAACGCCTCATCTTGGACTTCTTCGCTATGAGGGGAGAAGGGATAAGGCTATTGCCTGGCAA
This sequence comes from uncultured Dehalococcoidales bacterium, assembly GCA_964453875.1. Taxonomy (GTDB): domain Bacteria; phylum Chloroflexota; class Dehalococcoidia; order GIF9; family AB-539-J10; genus JADFUX01. The sequence goes on along the minus strand of CAYVSN010000131.1, from coordinate 3,107 downwards.
GCGATGGAAGTGACTCAGACTCAGTTCTTTGCTGAACGAAGGGTAGGTGAACTCTCTGGAGGAGAGAGGCAGAGGCTTGTTATTGCTCGAGCTTTGACCCAGCAGCCAAAGGCAATCCTCCTCGATGAGCCCACAGCACATTTAGACATAAATCATCAAGTTGAGATTCTGAACCTGGTTAAGAGTCTTTGCCTTGAGCAAAGTTTGACCGTCGTTGCTGCGATGCATGATCTGAATCTAGCCGCACAGTATTGTGATCGACTAGTCATGCTAAATGGAGGGGAGATCTACGCTGATGGTACGCCCGAGGATGTGCTCACAGCTCAGAATATTAAAACGGTTTACGGAGCCGACGTATGCGTCTATCCCCACCCCGTTAACAAGCTGCCTACCACCCTTATCACGGCAGGTGAAGGTAAGAAAGAAGAGGCCCATATTCACGGCTAAGAAAAGCTATGGAACTTTTGTTCGTCCTGCTCCTAGCTCTGGCGATAGATGTTCTATTTGGAGAGCCACCTCGAGCGATACACCCAGTGGTGTGGCTAGGCAAGGTAATCTCCTTCTGGGAGAGATTTGCCCCCGCTCAGGGCATACGGTCTCAGTTGGTCTATGGCGGTGGCGTGGTTTTGCTCACTATCTTCATTTTTGCTTCACCTGTTTATTTTCTTTTGATTTATGCGAATCAGATTAGCTCGATAGCCTATGTAATTGCTGGTGCTTTGCTGCTGAAGCTATCCTTTTCCTTAAGGGAATTGCGCCGGGCTGCTCTCGGCATCAAAGTGCTTTTGGCCAAGGAGAATTTGACAGAAGCCCGGGCTAAGATGCCTGCTCTGGTCAGCCGCGAGACTCAAAGCCTGGAAAAACCGGAGATAGTCTCGGCAACAGTGGAATCTGTGGCGGAGAATATCAGTGATAGCTTCGTTGCCCCGTTATTCTATTTCCTACTCTTAGGTGTGCCCGGTGCCGTGGCTTATCGGGTGGTAAATACCTTTGATGCCATGATTGGTTATCATGGCGAATATGAATACCTAGGCAAGTTTGCTGCTAGATTGGACGACGTATTAAGCTTTGTCCCAGCGCGAATTTCAGGGCTGCTGCTGGTGATAGCTGCCTACCTGGGCAAGAGAGATGGCAAGCGCGCCTGGCGAGTTATGCTTCGAGATCATGGCAAGACGGAGAGCCCCAACGCCGGCTGGCCCATGAGCGCTATGGCAGGAGCACTCAAGGTTCGGCTGGAAAAGCGGGGTTGCTATAGCTTGGGCAATACCAACAATCCCTTATCTCCCCAAGTTATCCTCTCTGGAATAAAATTGGTTGAGATAGCTGCTCTACTTTGGGTTTCAGTCTGTCTGATTGTGGGGGTGACCTATCTTGTCTTTATTGCCTAGGCCAGAAATAAAGGATGTGGAAATCTGCCAGCATGGCGGCGTTGACTATGCCGAGGCCGAAATGCTAGGTATCGACTCCGCGGAGATACTCGATTTCAGTGCTAATCTGAACCCTTTTGGCCCACCGCCAGGAGTGATGAGAGCTATGTGTGAAGTGGACATCGCCCATTACCCCGACTCGGAGGGTCACCAGTTGAGGCGCGTCCTAGCCGAGAAGCTGGGGATGAAGACGGAGAACATACTCCTAGGCAATGGTTCCACTGAGCTCATACGCCTCGCTGCTCTAGCCTACTTTGGCAAAGGTGATCGAGTTCTAATCATTGAGCCCACATTTGGTGAATACTCGGTTGCCTGCCAAATTGCTGGGGCATCTCTTGTAAAACAGCAACTCTCACAAGTAAATGATTTCTGGTTAGATGCAAATGAGACTGCTGAACTGATCCGACGACACTGTCCCAAGGGTGTCTTCATCTGCAATCCTAATAACCCTACCGGGAGGTATCTTTCACGAGCAGATTTCGAGAGAATACTGAGTGCTCGCGAGGACTCTTTAGTGGTCTTGGATGAGGCTTATGTCAGCTTCGTGGATGGCGCTTGGTCCTCCCTGGAGATGATTGAAGGAGGTAACTTGCTCCTCCTGCGCTCCATGACCAAAGACTATGCCATGGCCGGACTTCGCTTAGGCTATGGACTAGCAAGAGCGGAAATCATCGCTACCTTGCGCCGCCTCTGCCCACCGTGGAATGTTAATACTGTGGCTCAAGAAGCAGGGGTTATCGCTGCGAACGAAGAGGAACACTTGAAGCAATGCCAGGCTGAGCTTAAAGAGGCGAAAAACTATCTTGTAGCGGAGCTTTCCCGTCTTGGCCTGCCTCCACTCCCTTCGGAGGCAAACTTCTTTCTCGTTGAAGTTGGCAATGCTTCAGGGTTCCGTCGTGAATTGCTCAAACGAAGGGTATTGGTCCGTGATTGCAGCTCGTTTGGTCTTCCCCAACACATTCGCATAGCGCCTCGCACCTTGCCTGAATGTCAGAGCTTAGTCGTTGCCATTAAGGAAGTAAAGGACGAACATCACAGAAAGGAGCAATAGTGAAGAAGCAATCGCGAGGGCTGGTTCAAGCTTATACCGGGGATGGCAAGGGCAAAACTACAGCAGCCCTGGGGCTAGCTTTCAGAGCAACAGGGCAGGGAATGAAAGTCATCATCATCCAATTTGTCAAAGGCGACTTCACCTGTGGGGAGCACCTTTTCGCTGCCCGGAGCCATCCCTTTGAAATAGTGCAGTTAAACACCGGAGACAGCTTTAGCCAGAGCTGGGAGGAACTTCGTTCAACCACTGAGCAGACCCTAACGTTTGCCCAGAGAACCATACGCAGCGGTGGCTATGACATAGTCATCCTTGATGAGATATTCGTTGCTGTGAGTAAAGGGCTGATAAGCACTGGGCAGGTATTGGATTTGATGAGCAAGAAACCTGAGAGGATGGAGCTGATTTTGACCGGGCGTGGAGCACCCAGGGAAGTCATTGAGCAAGCAGACCTGGTTACTGAAATGGTAGCATTCAAACATCCATTTACTAAGGGCGTTGGGGCACGCAGAGGCATCGAGTACTGACACCAGTGATTAGCACATGTGGGTCTGAAGGCCCGCATGATAAAGAAAGAGGAGGGTAAGTCCGATGAGCAATGCTCTATCGCAAGCATTGAAGCAGATAGAGCA
>CAYVSN010000130.1:0-4340 GCA_964453875.1 uncultured Dehalococcoidales bacterium | reverse complement strand
CAGGCGCACTTATGGGGATGGTAGTCATCCTGTATGCCCCGGGTATTCCGCAATTGTCGCAGTCTGCCCTATATGTACTGCTAATATGGCAGGGATTCTGCTGTAACGGCCTTGTTCTTGGCTATTCAGTAAGTAATGACATTCGACCGCCGGGTTCAGCCGGTATATCCGCGGGCTTTGCAAATACTATCACTGCTGGAGGTACCTCCATTTTCCTGCCCATCATCGGCCGGCTTTCGGCTCTGAAAAACCCTATCGCGGCCGCTCAGGGATTGTCTGCCCTTTCAGTTGGAGATTTCCGCTTCGCTCTGACCTTTCTCATCGGTGCCTTGGTGGTGGCACTCCTCGTTGCTCTTTTTGCCCGTGAAACGCGCTGTCAGTTGCTCTACGATAAAGATTAGTCGTTATGAAGAGAGGCTCGCTGCCTGTGCGAGCGTCGTGGATGAAAGGCCTGGACGTACCGTTCAGGCCCGGCCATACTCATTCGGGTAATTGCTCGCAGGAAAATGCAAAGCAGCTTGTTGGGAAGCCCGTTTACTTTAGGAGAGCGTAGAGTTATGGTACAAGGGCGAAGTTAACGCCGTTTAAAGATTGCGATATCAGGCAGAGAATGTGTTTGAGTAAGCATTCATTGAAATGTCGCGCTCTTCCTTGTCCCGGTCTAACACTGCTTTCAGCCGGGGACAGTGGTCATAGAATGAAACGAGGAGGGCTAAGATGGCTTGGAAAGAACTCAAATTAGGCAAAAAGATGCTGATCGGTATTCAGGGTTTCTTGGCTTTCTTGTTGATTATCGGACTCATCTCATGCACCTGTCCTGAGGAACAAATCAATGGATTCACCGTAATTGAAAGAACATATTCCGATGATCCCGATAACCTCTCCATAGGTTTGGCAAACATACACGCCATTGTCCCCGGTATTGAGTCCAACAAAGAGAGAATACTGGAGGCTATTGATACATTTAAGGAATATGAAGTCAATCTGATTATCTTTCCAGAATTCCGCATTTCCGGTTATTTCTGGGAGGATTATGCCACATGTTGGGCCTACCAAGAACAAGGCGTGATAGAGAATCAACAGGACTGGTTGCTAGAAGTTGAATCTAAGCTTGATGACGACTTGCAGTACATTGTATTCAACGCCCTACGAGAAGGTCCAGACGAGAAGTTTTGGAATTCCGTATTCGTTGTGAATAAGGAGCTGGATTATTTGAATCCCGAAAACATATACGACAAAGTAATGCTACCAGGCATTGAAAAGGAGTACACTGAGTCAGGACAGGACGATTGGTTGGTGCTTGAAACTGAATGGGGACGATTTGGCTTTGCAACTTGCTATGACATGTGTTTCTCGCAACTCTACCAAGAATACTCAATGGTTAATCAAGTTGACGCAATAATCGAAATTGCAAGCTGGAGAGGGACGGCAAGCAGAGACTATCCAGGTATGAATGTAGAAACCGACCATTATTATGGTTTCATCTGGGACTTGATGATCTCATCGCAGGCAGCAACTAACCAGGTATGGGTTATTGGTTGTAACGCGGTTGGAACACACGGCATAAGCGGTGCCCAGTTTTGGGGTGGTTCTGGATTGTGGGCGCCGTCAGGAATGAAACTCATAGAAGCATCACATAATAATGAGGAACTCCTGGTCATCCACAATGTCAACATCACTGGAGAAAAAGAACGTGAGGAGGATGATTTCTGGTATTATGGTGATTTCATCGAAATATACAGACCAATAGAAGGGGAACGTGCTTTTACCAGGATGCGTTGACTCGAACGCCAAGTTATGTCTGGTAAACGTCATACATGCCTTGTTAGCAGTGCGAATCTCATCCTGCCCAGCCGTTAAGCCTTGAGGTGCGCGTTACACTCAATCAAGAACCTGCTTATCAGGAGTAAGCCCCAAGCCCTCGATTCGTCCACAAGAGCCTGCCCTGGGGATGTATCCACAGAGCGGATACCTTGTCTAAACACAACCCCCTTTCCTCACCTTTGCCACGATGATAGCACCGCCTGAGCCATCGCTTCCGCCATTGGCGTAGAGCGTTTTTTTGGGGAGAACGGAGAATTACAGGCCAGTGACAACAGCACCGCAAGCGCCATCAAGACCGCCCGCTACACTGCCGATTTCTTGCGCACCTCTAACCCCTGTTTTTTCCGTTATGCTAGATTGCTTCCTTACGCCGGTATTGTAAGGCCTCAGCGACGTGATAGGTCTTGATGATGTCGCTGTTTTCCAGATCGGCGATAGTGCGGGAGACTTTGAGGACGCGGTGAAAGGCGCGAGCTGTGAGGTGAAGCTGCTTCATGGCAGCGCCAAGTAGACTCTTTGCCGATGGCTCTATGGTGCAGAATTGTCTTACCTCCATTGGCGTCATATCGGCATTGCAGCTGGACTTTGCCCCTTGGAAGCGTTCTAGTTCGATGTGATGGGCGGCTTTGATCCTTTCTCTAACCTCTCTGGAGCTTTCAGCCTGTTTATCGCTAGTGAGCCTTTCGTAGTTGATATGGGGGACATCGATGAAAATATCGATGCGGTCCAGCAGTGGCCCGCTTATCCTCTTCTGGTAGCGGGTGATTTCGCCGGCAGAGCATTTACATTCCTTGAAGGGGTCTCCGTAGTAGCCGCAGGGGCATGGGTTCATAGCAGCCACCAACATGAAGTTGGCTGGAAAGGTGGCGCTGCTTTGAACTCGGCTAATGGTGACTAACCTATCTTCCACCGGTTGACGCAGTGACTCCAGAGAACCATGACCAAACTCAGCGAATTCGTCCAGGAAAAGGACTCCCTGATGGCTCAAGCTTATTTCACCAGGTCGTGGCCATTGGCCACCTCCCACCAGTCCAGCATGGGAAATGGTGTAGTGAGGGGAGCGAAAAGGGCGTTCTACAATGATAGGAGTATCTTTGGGCAAGAGTCCACTTACGCTGTAAATCTTAGTCACCTCTATCGCTTCCTCCATTGTCAGTGGAGGAAGTACTGATGGTAAGCACCGGGCCAGCATGGTCTTGCCGCTTCCTGGCGGGCCAGTCATGAGGATATTGTGCCTTCCTGCAGCAGCTATCTCCAGAGCTCGCTTAGCATGTTCCTGACCCTTGACGTAGGCCAGATCAACATCGTAGCTCTCACGAATCTCCTGTTGCCACGTTCTGTCACTATAGTATTCTGGAATGAGTATTTCACCTCGGAGGTGAGCTGCAAGTTGTGATAGAGACTCTGCTGGAAACAGGTGTACCCCTTCCATCAGGGATGCCTCCCTAGCGTCATCAGCGGGAACGAAGATGGTAGTTAGGCCTTTTTCCCGAGCTAGTGCTACCATGGGTAATACGCCATGGGTATGACGCAACTTGCCATCCAGCGATAGCTCTCCTATAAACAAAGTATGTGAAAGGTCAGCATATATCTGTTGAGAACTTGTCAATATGCCTATGGCCATAGGCAGGTCGTAGGCAGGGCCTTCCTTCTTGAGATCGGCCGGTGCTAGGTTGACTGTAATACGCCTAGTGGGAAAGCCGTAGTTAGAATTCCTTATGGCTGCTCTCACCCTTTCCCTGGCCTCCTGGACAGCTTTATCGGGTAATCCTACAATAGTGAAAGAGGGAAGGCCGGGAGAGATATCTACTTCCACCTCGACTACCGCTCCCTCCAAGCCTACCACGGCACAGCTTGTTGTCTTAGCTAGCATGGCGTGCCAATTATAGCAGATGCTTACATTGGCTGCTTATGGTAAAATCGTCTCAAGGAGGTTAGAATGCATCCATTGATTCCTTTTGGCATTATTTCGCTTATCTTCGGCATCTTGATATTCATTCTACCTGAGCTTCTCGCTTATTTAGTAGGTGCCTTGCTGATCATTCTGGGGGTTCTAGCTATTTTGGGCGGCATTCGGGCCATTAAATGGTAGATGCTGAGAGCCATCTGTCCATGGCCGCTGCGCTGGCACATTGTTCGGTATCGCAAAGGATGAGGGGAAAGCCTTTCGGTTTCGCTTTCTTGCTTTCCTTTCAGCCCAACGGTGACCCTTGAGCCAGGTTTGGCGATAAGCGTCAGACAGGATTTGAATTTCTCGCCGTTGATACCTTTACAGGTGACGCCATATGCATTGAACTCTAAACTACGAAAGAAAGGAGGGAGAAGATGAGCGTACGATTCCCACGGTTGTTCCAGCCCTTTCGGCTTGGGCAACTAGAATTGAGAAACCGCATCGTGATGCCGCCGATGGCGACTAAGTTCAGCTCCGAGGATGGCTTCGTAACGGACCAGTTGAAGGACTATTACGCGGCGCGTGGCCATGGAGGAGTGGGGCTGGTGATCGTCGAGGCTTCCTG
>CAYVSN010000129.1:0-4340 GCA_964453875.1 uncultured Dehalococcoidales bacterium | reverse complement strand
GAGCATAGCTTTAGACATCAGGATATGGTGCACACAATAACTGAGGTCAGAAAGAGGAAGGTGTTAGGGATACTAAGGGATGATCGAATAGCCACACTCAAGATGTTTTTGAAAAACATTCCCCAGGAGAGGGTTAAAGAGCTATGTATAGATATGAAGGAATCTCTGCGTAAGGTAGCTGAAGGGGTGTTTCCCAAAGCTAAGGTAGTGGTTGATCATTTCCATGTGGTTGCCGATTCCAATAGAAGAATGGACGAAGCCAGGAAGATAGAACAGGATGTGCTACGCAGGAAGAAGGTCAAAATACCAAAGAAGATATTTTTGATAGGCGGGGAGAAGTTGCGTGAAGAGCAAAGAGCTAAGATAGCCGAACTTCTTATCAGGTATCCTAGTCTTAAGGGGTTCTACTGGGCTAAAGAGAAGATAAGAGAGCTGTACCGGCAGCAAAGCAGAGAGGAGGCCGCTAAGCTTCTGCATCTCATTATCCTTAACCTTAAGTCAGAGGATGATGGAGAGCTAATAAGGTGGGGTAATACCTTGAGGCGATGGGGTGAGCCTATCCTGAACCACTTTGATAATGGCACCACCAAGGGCTTCACTGAAGGCTGTAACACGAGAATTAAAATGCTGAAGCGAGTTTCTTTTGGATTAAGGAATGTCGCGGTCTATTGGAGAAAGATGCTCCCGGGGTTTGTAGCACCTCGTAGCTGTTTCCACACAATTTGACAAAGAGCACCGAATCCGTTAGGCAGTATAGAATTTATGCTTCCATTTTTGGCTATGTGCCTGCTTCAGTTGCTGCAAACTCGATTGGAAAGAAGCCAGAGTGATGGTATCCGCTTCCATGAGCACTGCGTCTTCACCGTCATCTGAGTAGTAAGCACGGCGTATTCCTACCTCTTGAAACCCATATTTTTTGTACAGCGCCTGTGCTACCTTGTTGGAGACGCGTGCCTCTAAGGTTATTGTGCTGGCATCTAGCTTTGCGGCTAATTCGATCACTGAGATGAGCAAGCTTTCTCCTATCCCTTGACCGCGATACTCATCTCTTGTGGCAATACTAACGAGGTGTGCCTCCTTCAGTATTACCCTCAAGCCAGCAAAGCCAACAACGTAGTCTTCATCAGCAGCACGCTCTTTCTCGCCGGGAGTGGGCTTGCCACCGAGAAACTCCCTAAAGGAGGAGAATCTTCCCTTGAGGATGTTACCGGCATCTTGTGTTTTAGCTCGTTCTTGCGTACAGGCTACTATATAGTGAGCTAGTGGATTGCCCAGTTCCTGGGTGTAAGACATATAGGAGAAAGAGGACCAGTTGCTTGGGAAAGCTTCACGGTCTATCTCAGCTACCTGGGCGACGTCTTTCTGTTTCATAGGGCGAATAGTGCAGACCATAGCTCCTACACCGCAGTCCATTACGTGCTAAATTTTAGCATATCTTAGGTTTTGTGAAAGACCATTGAAAGGCTGGCGCTGCTCATTTGCAACTCGTCCTGCTATAATGGTAACCGTAATGATTATAGTGAGTGCCCTCGAAGGATGATATCTGCGTCGTGGACCTTTCAGTTCAACTGGCCCCGCAGCACCCTAAGGGATTAGTCCTAGCCAATCCGGTAATGACAGCTTCTGGCACCTTTGGCTATGGCACGGAGTATGGCGAGCTTATTGACATTCAAAGGTTAGGCGCTGTCATTTGCAAGGGGACCACGCTTCTGCCTAAAGAGGGGAATGCTCAACCTCGGCTGGTAGAAACAAGCCACGGACTTCTCAATTCCGTGGGATTGGAAAATATCGGAGTTGACGCTGTGGTGAAGGACAAAGCGCCTATATGGGCAAGCTGGCGTGTCCCTGTCATCGTAAATATTGTTGGGGAAAGCATAAGCGAATACGTTGAAGTGGCGTCTAGATTGGAGGGAGTAGCTGGAATAGGTGGCATTGAGTTGAACATCAGTTGTCCCAATGTGGCGGCAGGAGGGCTGGAGTTTGGCGTAGATCCTCGTCTCGCTGCTGAAGTTACTGCGGGAGTAAAAGCAGTGACCTGCTTGCCCATTATTGTGAAATTGAGTCCTAACGTTACTGACGTTGTGGAAATCGCTTTGGCAGTGGAAGGAGCCGGGGCTGATGCTCTATGTCTGATTAATACGGTGAAGGGCTTGGCGATTGATATCAATAAGGACAAAAACCATTTGAGGGCTATTTGCGGCGGTCTTTCCGGTCCGGCCATCAAGCCTATAGCTCTTCGCATGGTGTATGATGCTGCTAAGGCGGCACATATTCCGGTGATAGGTTGTGGTGGCATTTCTTGCGCCAGTGATGCGCTGGAGTTCATCGTAGGCGGTGCTAGCGCGGTAGAGGTTGGCACCGCCACTCTGACTAACCCCCGTGCCCCCCTCGATACACTGGAGGGGATAGAGGACTTCATGAGGGAACGCGGAATTCACAATTTAACTGACCTTGTCGGGGTAGCTAGAACTTGACCTAGCTTACGATGTTACTCAGCACCTGATTCTTTCTTGATGAAAGCCACAATATCGTGGGTCGGGGTGCCGGGGCCAAAAGCAGCCTTCACACCCATCTGTTTTAAGCTTGGAATATCATCATCAGGTATAATGCCGCCGGCCACAACCAATGCGTCTCCCTTTCCTTTCTGTTTAAGGCCTTCTATGATTAGGGGGAAGAGTTCCATGTGGGCACCCGATAGTAGGCTTAGGCCAACCACGTCAACATCTTCTTGGACCGCCGACTGAACGATCATCTCGGGAGTCTGGCGGATTCCGGTATAAATTACCTCCATGCCGGCATCACGGAGAGCCCTAGCCACTACTTTGGCACCACGGTCATGCCCATCTAAACCTGGTTTAGCCACTAGAACACGTATTCTATCTTTTGCCATCGCCTAGTTTCCTCCTTAATCTTCTTGACAGAGCTCAGTGAGCACTCCCCTAATCGATTTAGGGTGAATGAAGGCAACCATTCCCTCTACACCGGGCCGCGATTTCTTATCAATCAATTCCACACCTTTTTCGGATAGGCGAATGAGCTCCTGATCAACATCATCAACTTCGAATGCGATGTGATGGAGGCCCTCGCCCCTCTTCTCCAGCATTCTAGCCATGTTGCTGCCAGGGAGTGGCTCCAGAAGTTCAAGCTTAGCCCCATCGGCTAGGGAAAGGATGGCTGCCTTTACCCCTTGTTCAGAGACAGTTTTACTCTTATCGAGTTTGGTACCAAACAAATCTTCATAGAGTTTAAGTGCTTCATCCAAATCGCTGACTAAAATCGCGATGTGTGCAATTCTGTTGGCCATTTCACCTCCTTACTTCACGCCTAATACTTGGCGCGCAATGGTCCATCTCTGCATCTCCGAGGTTCCTTCATAGAGTTCAGTTATTCTTTGATCTCGAGCATAGCGCTCTACCGCAAAATCTTTGGTATAGCCATAGCCGCCGAAAATCTGAACGGCTTTGTGACAAACCCTGTGAGCTACTTCACTGGCGAAGAGCTTCGCCATAGCTGCCTCTTTGAGATAAGGTTCTTTTCTGGTCATTAGCCAGGCTGCCCTATAAGTTAGCATTCGGGCTGCATCAATTTCTGTGGCCATATCAGCAATCATCCATTGAATTGCCTGGAATCTAGCGATGACTTGCCCAAACTGTTCCCTTTGCTTGGCATAGTCAACGGCAGCATCGAGGGCTGCCTGAGCAATGCCGAGCGCCTGAGCCCCCACGCTGACTCTGCTGGCGTCTATGGCTTCTAGCGATATTCTGAATCCTCTTCCTTCCTCGCCTATTAGATTCTCCTTGGGTATTCTGCAGTTGTCGAAGATCAGTTCCGCTGTCGAAGAAGGATGTATTCCCGTCTTTCTTTCCAACTTGCCTACAGAGAAACCTGGGGTGCCCTTTTCAACAATAAGGGCGCTAATGCCGCGATGTCCCAGCGATCTATCCTTGGTAGCGAAAGTGATAACCCAATCGGCTTCAGCCCCATTGGTTATGAAGGTTTTAGTGCCATTGAGAACATAGCCGTCATCTTTTTCCACATATGCTGTCTGTACGGCTGCCGGGTCACTGCCTGCCGTTGCTTCAGTCAAACCAAAGGCGGAGATCGCTCCCCTGACTGTACGTGGGATAAACTTCTCCTTCTGCTCCTCGCTGCCGTGCATGGTAATTGGGTAGGAAGCTAGCCCGGTGTTGCAGAAGACTATAACAGCTAAGCCAGCAGAGGCGTGCGCGATTTCCTCGGAAAGCATAACAGAAAGCAGGTCGTCTCCGCTCCCTCCATATTCCTCTGGCAATCCCACCCCGCATAATCCAACGTCGGCCATCTTCTTTATGACTTCATAG
>CAYVSN010000128.1:0-4357 GCA_964453875.1 uncultured Dehalococcoidales bacterium | reverse complement strand
AGAGATTATCTTTGCTCTGCGCCCGGATGAACCAGAGGTGGTGCAGCAGGATAGAGCTCTTTACGCCATCGAGAAGTTGCTCCCAGTAGGCGTGGCGGGATATCTTGATTACTTCAGAAGGGTGAGTGAGGGGGAGGTGAGTTAAGTAGTCCAATCGAACTAACTCCTGAGTGATCCCAATCATTTCTAGGCGGTGATCAAAAATGAAAATTACTACGGAGAAAACCGAGAATTGCCAACTAACGCTCAACATAGATGTTGAAGAAAGCGAGTTAGAGGAATCCTTAAACGAAGCTTACCATCGTCTAGTTAAGGATGTCTCTGTTCCCGGGTTTCGCAGGGGTAAGGCACCTCGTGCTATTTTGGAGCAACATTTGGGTAAGGGCGCCCTTCTTGAGGAGGCATTGGAGCATCTAATACCGCGACTTTACAGGCAAGCAGTGGAATCAGAGAAAATCGATGCTATCGACCAACCACAAATAGATATTATCCAAACCGATCCCGTAATCTTTAAGGCTGTTATACCTCTCAGACCTGTAGTCAAGCTCGGTAATTATCGAGACTTGAGACTTCAAGCTGAACCTGCAGAGGTCAGTGATGAGGAGGTTGAGGCAGCCATAAAACGGCTTCAGCAAGAGCATGGAACATGGGTGCCTGTAGACCGACCCGTTCAATGTGATGACTTAATAACCCTAGATATTGAAGCCGATGTTGAGGGGACTCCCATTTTGAAGCACAAGGACATGGTATTTGAGGTGATAAAAGACCTCCCTTATCCTTTGCCTGGCTTTTCCGAGGGTTTGAAGGGTATGGAGAAGAATAAGGAGAAAACCTTTAGCCTCCTTATGCCAAGTGACCACAGGATCAACGAATTTGCCGGAAAGGAATGCTTGTGCAAGGCCCTAGTCACGGAAATAAAGGAGATGAATCCACCACAGCTTGATGATGATTTTGCCAAGAGCATTGGTTATGAAGATTTGGCCTCAATGCGAGAGCAAATCAACGCCGACCTGAGAGCCAAAGCTGAAGAGAGGAACCGCACGGAATTCAGACAAAAGGTACTCGATGCCGTCACCGAGCTTAGTGAAGTGGATTATCCCCCCATTCTGCTCGATAGGGGGATTGATCACCTAGTTGCCGACGAAACAAGAAGCTTTGGGGGAGGCATTAAGGGTTTGGAGGACTACCTTAAGATGACCGGGAAGACAATGGAGGAACATAGGGAGGAACTGCGCCCTATAGCCAAGCAGCGAGTCGTCTACTCCCTTGTTATGGGTAAGGTGGCTGAGGAGGAGAAAATTGAAATTGATGCCTCAGAAGTGGATAATAAGGTGGGGGAGATCACAAGGGACAGCCAGGAAAAAGAGAAAATGGAGAAATTCCTTTCTTTGCCCGAGATTAGAGAATCCATCGGGCAATCTCTCCTCACACAGAAGACGATAGATCGACTAGTACAAATAGCCACCGGCAACGATGAGAGGAAAACAAAGGAGGATGAATAAAATGGAGACAGTGTCACAAGTGGTAATTCCTATGGTAACCGAGAGTGGTGCCCGTGGCGAACGCGCTTTTGATATATATTCTCTTCTGCTCAGAGAAAGGATTGTTTTTCTGGGCGTGCCTATCAATGACCAGATAGCCAATCTCGTTATCGCTCAGCTCCTCTATTTGGAAAGGGAGGCTCCGGACAAGGATGTAAGCCTTTATATTCATTGTCCCGGAGGCGTCATTAGCGCTGGTTTAGCTATCTACGACACCATGCAGCTTCTTCGGTGCGATGTATCCACTATCTGCGTCGGTTTGGCAGCCAGCATGGGCACTTTGCTCCTCTGCGCCGGCACCAAAGGCAAGAGGTATGCTTTGCCAAACTCTACGATACATCTCCACCAAGCGGTTGGCGGTGCCCAGGGGCAAGCGGCAGATATTGAAATCGCTGCCCGTGAGATCATGCGCATGCAGGAGAAGATACGCAACATTATAGCTACACATACCCGCCAGCCCGTGGAGAAGATTGCTCACGATACCGACAGAGATTTCTACCTTGATGCCGAGCAAGCAGTGGAATACGGGATCGTGGATGAGATACTCAGCAAGCCAGCTAAGTAATAATAAGTATCGAGTTCGAATATGGACACAGCGGGCTTAATCACCATTATTGTTGTTTCTATACTCATTATTTCTGCAACGGTGTGGCTGATCCATGGCACCAAAAGGCGAGACTGAAGTAAGCTATCAGCAAACTCGAACTGAGTAGCATAATTCTCCCAGCTAGGATTCACTGCTAAAGACATTGCCCAGATATCCGACCTCCGATTGGAGATCTTCCAAATGATCATAAAGAAGCTACGAGGCTAGGATGGCAGCCAAAGTCTGACTTCTTGGCTTTCCAACCTGAATGAATTTGAATAACGGAGTTGATTGTTCGAAAGGAGGCAGAAATGGTAAAGGCCAAAATCTTGGGAATTTCAGGAACGCCTATCAAGAATGGCAATTGCGACAAGATGGTTCAAGAATCTCTGAAGGCCTGCACCGAATTGGGGGATGTTGAGACGGAATTCATTACGCTGGCTGACAAAGAAATCACCATGTGCAAACACTGTCAATGATGCATAGAGAACATGGTACCGTGCAGAATCAAGGACGATGCTCTCACCATGTTGGATAAGATAGGACAAAGCGACGGTCTTATTCTAGGAAGCCCTACTTGGAGTGACACGCTATCGCCGCCTCTCCTGATTCTATTCTCTCGGACAAGATACATATCCTCCTTCACCCATAGCTACAGGAACAAGCCGGTAGGAATTTTGACAATAGGATTTCTTGGATATGGGTTGGATAATGCCCTAACAGTGATGAAGAATATGTTATGGCTTTCCAACATGATAGTAGTAGCACAAGGTAGAGCGATTGCCAGTGGCCGAGTTTTCGGGAAAAGACCTGACTACCTTGAGCATGGCGTTCTAGATGACACTTTTGGCATGCTCTAGACCCGCCAGGTGGGGCACCGGGTCGTCGAGTTGGCTCGAATGATCAAGTTTGCCGCTGAGAATGAAGTCGGGGTTCCGGAGGAATATAAGCGTATCTTTACTGGTGGCAGAGTGAGACCTCGCGAAGAGAAGGCTTTTGTGGAAGGTGCCTGGAGAGAAAAAGAGAAAATCTAAGCTATAGCAGCCAAGCAACTACACACGTAGTGAAGAAGATGATACCAAGGTAACAGCGAAGGGAAAGATCACCCCTTGCAGCAACATAAGCAAAAACGAATACCCGTAAGGGTATGTGACCCTAGCTCAGGAGCTTTCAAGACCTAGATGTGATTTGAAAGTGACCTGTCTCCAATTGCCGTAACCGTATTCACGGCTCGGAAAGCTCCTGCAGAACGCGCATCACATCTTCCTGTGGCACGTCGCTACGAATCAGCACCCTGCCTACATCTTTCAAAAGAACCCAGCGGATTTCCTTCTCCCTCGTCTTCTTATCCACCTCCGTGGCTCTCAGTACCTGGGCCAAATCTACTTTAGAAAACCCTACAGGCAAATTGAATCTTCCCAGCAGGGATTCCTGTTGCTTGACCACAGTTGAAGATAGCAGGCCAAGCCTTTGGCTCAGCTTAGCTGCACCCATCATACCAATGGCTACTGCTTCACCATGAAGAAAGCGCCCGTATTGAGTAGCTGTCTCTAATCCGTGAGCGATGGTATGTCCATAATTCAAAACAGTGCGTTTGCCTTTTTCCCTCTCATCCTCACTGACGACCTGAGCCTTGATGGCAGCGCTGCGAGCAATAGCTTGCGTAACTGCATTTGGCTCCAATTTTGTGAGCTTGTCAGCGTCACTCTCCAGAAACTCGAAGAACGTCTTATCCAAAATCAAGCCGTACTTGATTACCTCAGACCATCCTGAGGTGAGCTCACGCTGAGCTAAGCTAGCCAAAGCTTGAGGATCGGCAAGGACAAAGCTAGGTTGGTAGAAAGAGCCAATGAGGTTTTTCCCTTGAAGGTGGTTAACGCCCACTTTGCCTCCGATGCTGGCATCAACCATGGCCACCAAACTGGTGGACACCTGTATCCAAGGCATACCACGCAGAAAAGTCGCGGCTACAAAACCAGCCAAGTCGCCTATCATGCCGCCACCTAGGGCAATGATAATATCATCTCGCTCCACTCGATGCTCCACCAGAAAGTCATAGATCCTGACAGCAGAATCGATATTCTTGGTTGCTTCACCTGGCGGCACTATGAAGGAACTAACTACAAAGCCAGCGTTTTCGAGGACCCTTTGGACTTTGCTGCCATAAAGTGAAAAGACAGTTTCATCGCTAATTACCACGGCTGTACCAGATAGACCAGCACCATTCATC
>CAYVSN010000127.1:1593-4418 GCA_964453875.1 uncultured Dehalococcoidales bacterium | reverse complement strand
CTAACTGAGAATGTGGGTGGACAGCAGCCTATCCACCGCTAGCAACAGATCGTCTTCGGAACCATCGTTAAGTATGGTGTAGTCTGCGATCGCGATAGGGCCTGCCTTTTCAACGTTTTCGATTTCGGCGTAATCACGCTGTTCGGCTTCTTCAGTCGAAAGCGGGCGGTCTGGCCTTTGCCACAACCGGGCATAGCGCACAGAGCGGGTTGTGAATATCGCCACTACCTTCATCTGATTCCCGAAATGCTGTCTGAGGAATCTATACTCAGCCCAGGAATATAGCCCATCGATCACTAGGGGGCCCGCCGAGAGAGATTCCACGATCTTCGGCAGCCACAGCTTGGCATAGGCGTCCATGCCATATATTGCCCTCATTTCCTCCCGGACAGCTCTTTCATTAGCTTCATTGACGGGGAGATTCCGTGACTTCACTTCACGGATTGTCATTTCTCCAAAGCGTATGACTTGCCAGCCCTTCTGCTCGAGGTGCCGCGCTACAGAAGTCTTGCCCGAACCAGGCATGCCGACAATTACCAGAAGGGGATTGCCCGTGCTACTGTTGAGCTTCATAGTTTGTCCTAGCCCCCCGACCGGATTTATGATTTACTATATTAAACCTGATAACCTCCTGCGGCAACCAGTGGGGCTGCCCGATATCGAAGCTGCTGCAAAACCGGTTCTTGTGCAGTGACATGCAATTCGGGTATAATCCAAGCTACTGCGAGCCTCCTCGTTTTGGAGCAATCTTGAGGAAGGAGGCCTATGAACTCTCCCAGCACAAATTGGAAAAGACCGGACAAGTTTGAACACTACCTGAACAGGGCAAAAGTCGCCGCCGAAAGAAGCACCTGCTTGAGAAGGAAAATAGGCGCAGTTATCGTCAAGGACGACGTGGAGGTCAGTTCAGGTTACGTGGGATCCCCGAGAGGCACAGAGCACTGCATTGATACCGGAAGGTGTCTTAGAAGAGAACTGGGAATTCCACCTGGCGAAAGATATGAACTATGCAGGAGTGTACACGCAGAACAGAATGCCCTAATAAACGCGGCGAGGACTGGCGTTCCAATAGTAGGTGGGGTGATGTATATCTACAGCGAGAGAGTCAAAGGACAATATACTAAGAGAAGTGGAGGAACGCGCAAGATTTATGGGCCGTGTATCATTTGCGCGAAAATGATAGTCAATGCTGGGCTCGAAGCTGTTCATATGAAAGAGGAGGGTGCCGGGACCAGGACTTATGAACAGGAAGACCTCAAACGAATGCTGCGTGAAGAGGAACAAGCGCTGAGGAAGAGTTCTCGCCAACACCAAGGCTAATCGTTTTGCTCATAGCTGCCCCGAATAAGTTTTTCGCAAAAAAAGGTAGGAAAAGTGAGGATTTGTCGAGTACCAATTTTTGACAAGTGGCTTCTCACCCACTACTGTATTACTATCAGACATCAGTGCGCAATTCGCGGCAGGATGTTTTTTTACTCTTATCACTTGTATCACAAACGCAGTGGAAGGACTTGGCAACAAACGATAGGCTGGAGTAACTACACATAACGCGGAGGGATGGGGACACCATGGAAACCAAGGATGGTAAAGTAAGAGAGCTTTGGGGACGGAAATTCAGAATAGTCAAAAACGGGCTAGATGAAAGAGATGTATTCTCCTTTGTTGGCAGTCTGATCGATCAAAACAACGAGTACGCCAGCAAATTGGAACACCTCGATTCCCTCATAAGACTTGCTGAGAGCACGGTAATCGAAGCGGACAAACAGGCGGAGAGTATCAAGGTAGAAGCCGAGGAAAAAGCAGGCGAGAAGGCTAAGGAAATTATCATCCAGGCAGAGGAGCAAGCCAAAGCAGGGGCGGAAAGAATCACCGCTGAAGCCGAAAAGAGTTCTCTGGACAGAATCGCAGCATCTGAACGGCTCGCTCAGGATGTGCTCCAAGCAGCAGAGGAGAAAGCCAGGGAGCAGGCAGAGGAGATTGTCGCCAACGCAGAAGAGAGAGCTAAGGCACAGGCAGAGAAGCTCATCGCCGAGGCGGAAGACGCCACTCAAGAGAAAGTATCAACAGCAGAACAGCAGGCACAAGACATCATCAAATCAGCAGAAGCGGAAGCTGAGAAAATCAAGGCCCCGGCAAAGGAGGAAGCGACGAGAATAGTTGCCGAAGCAAGGCAAGAAGCGGAGGACAAGGCAAAAGAAATCACGGAGAAGGCAGAGAGAGAAGCGCTGACTTCCAAACAAGCAGCTGAGCAGTTACTGGCGAGAAGCAAGACGTTGGCAGAAAGTGACATAAGAGCGAAGTTTGGAAGGATTTATCAGGAAATGCTTTCAACCTTAGACCTTGAGGGCACTAAGTAGAGAAAACAAGGGTAATAAGCATTATGTTAAGAAAAGATGGTAAGGTGAAGGAGATCTGGGGGCGACAATTCAGAATCGTCAAGGATGGCCTGGACGAAGCCGAAGTATTCGCTTTCGTCAGCAGACTCATCGAGCAGAATAGCGAGCTATCTAGCAAACTGGAACACGTTGATTCGCTCAAAAGGCTTGCAGAAAATGCCGTAATCGAGGCTACCAAACAAGCAAAGAGCATGAAGATAGAAACAAGGCAAGCGGCAAACGAGAAGGCTAGGGAAATTATCATCCAGGCAGAGGAGAAAACCAAAGCAGAGGCGGAAAGAATCATCGCCGAAGCTGAAAAGAGTTCCCTCGACAGCATCGCAGCAGCTGAACGGCTCGCTCAGGATATGCTCCAAGCGGCAGAAGAGAAAGCTAGGGAGCAGGCTGAGCAGATTATCGCCAAGGCAGAACAGAAAGCTAGGGAGCAGG
>CAYVSN010000127.1:0-1493 GCA_964453875.1 uncultured Dehalococcoidales bacterium | reverse complement strand
TGAGCAGATTATCGCCAAGGCAGAACAGAAAGCTAGGGAGCAGGCTGAGTACGAAACCAAAGCAGAGGCGGAAAGAATCATCGCCAAAGCTGAAAAGAGCTCTCTCGATAGAATCGCAGCAGCTGAACAGCTAGCTCAGGATATGCTCCAAGCAGCAGAAGAGAAAGCCAGGGCAGAAGCTGAGAGCATCGTAGCTCAAGCGCAGCCAAGAGCCGAAGAGCTTTCACAAGAAAAGTTATCATTAGCTGAACAAGAGGCGAAGGACATCATAGAAGCTGCGAAGGAAAAGGCGGAAGAGATCAAACGCCTTGGCGAAGAGGAAGCTTCCAGAATTGTCACTGAAGCTAAGGGGAGAGCTGAAGAAGAGGCGGCGCTTATCAGGCGAGAAGCGGGGCAGCGGCTACCGACAAGCGGGATAATAGCAGAAAGTGCGATAGGAGAGGTTGCTAGGAGAGTCCTTGAGGAATTGCTTTCAAACTCAGAAGAAAGCAAAGCTCCCCAACCATCCAGGACCAAAGCTGCTGTACCCGCGCCAGCAGACACAGTAAGTGAAGAAATGCAAGAGCAGACCTCGCTTGGTCAAGAAGAAGCAGACGAAAAGGAAAGCCCTGCGCTCTACAGTGGCACTGTCGAACTGGCCATCCTCCCCCCGGTAGCTACGAGCAAACTGCTGAGATTGCATAGACGGTTGACAAAGGCTCGCCAGATCAAGGTCTTGAATGTGGCGGGCTCAGCGGGTGTAGGTGTCATAATCAGACTCTTCTTGCGGAGTCCTACACCACTTATTGATATGCTCGAAGACCTGCCCGAGGTAAGGGAAGCCGCACTTGTGACGAAACAGAGCCACAATACTGGTGCTCGTCAACATAAACCAGGCGAACCACCCGTCACACGAATCGAAGTGACAATCAGAAGATGAACCGCTGACTTGTGTTTCTCCCTTTGCAGGTCAGGTCACTTGAATCCTACACCTGAAGCCAGAACTTCGTATCGGCAAACGCATTAAGTCCCGCCCATTGGTCATAGATATGGCTACGGCTATAGCTAACGGGTTTCCTTCTCATACCTCCAGCTCCCTGCCCTGCCAAAACTACCCAGACTGAGAGGAAGTCGCTGCTAGCCACCGAGTGTCATAAAGGAAAGGAAACCACTGTCTTTACTGCCCTGTGTTTTGGCTTGTTCAGGTTGACTTCTATCATACCCTTGTAGTCTCCGAGAGAGAATGTATGGGTTACCATTGACCCAAGATCAACCCTTTTACGCTTCACGAAATCAATAGCTATATCAAAGATGTGTTTTCTCTCATTATTCACGTCAGTATAGCCGTAGCAATAGACGCCCTTTATGGTCTGGAGCTTCAGCCAAAGGGGTGTGAGATCGAGCTTCACGTCCTTGCCAATCCCTACCACACTCAATGCCCCCCCTGTACTCAGCGCCCTCATACTGGTGTTGAGCGTCTCGGCGCTACCTACGACGTCAAAAATCTTTGAGAA
>CAYVSN010000126.1:0-4423 GCA_964453875.1 uncultured Dehalococcoidales bacterium | reverse complement strand
GACAACCTGCTTGGAAGGCAGGGACTCTACCAACTGAGTTACTCCCGCAAAATCGTATCTATTTTAGCCCAAAATCCCCCCTTGGTCAAAGGGGGGTGCCTGCTTCGTCAAAAACCGACCTCTCAAGCCTGGTCGATGGCTACAAGCTATGCGCTCAGACAGAGGGTAAGAGCAAGAAAACGATAGCTGCCGTCACCAGTAGCGTAACTTACTTCGAGCGCTTCCTTCGCTACGAGGGGCTTGCTACCGATGTCACTGAGATAGGCCCCCACGAGATAAGGGCATTTATCCTCTACCTGCAGCAGAAGAAGTGCTTCAGCACTCACCCCTTTGCTAAACCCCAATCGAGGGGACTTTCGGGACATACTATTAATTGCTACCTGAGATCCATCAGAGCGTTCTGGTCCTGGCTTATCTCAGAGGGGATAATCCAGGCTAATCCCTTCGCTAGAATTAAGATACCAAAGCCCCCGCGGAAAGTGATTCCTGCCTTCTCCGACCCCCAAATTCAGGCGCTTTTGGATGCCGTCGATACCGCTACCTCGGAGGGTTTCCGTGACTATACCATAATCCTGACTTTGCTCGACACTGCCCTGAGGGTTACGGAACTGACAAGTCTCAGGCTTGAGAACTTGTGGCTTGACGAGGCGGTGCTGAAGGTCATGGGAAAAGGGGGAAAGGAAAGGCTTATCCCTATCGGGAAAACTGTGCAGCGCTTGCTCTGGAGGTATATCAACCTCTTTCGCCCCCAGCCGGCAAACCAAAGCTGTGACTTTGTTTTCCTCACCGTCGATGGCAGGCCGATAACTAGGAACCGTATCCAGAAGAGGCTGGCACTCTATGGTGAGAAGGCTGGACTGAAGGGCATAAGGTGCTCTCCACATACCCTGCGGCACACTGGTGCGGTTACTTTTCTGAGGAATGGAGGAGATGTCTTCAGCCTACAGAGATTACTAGGGCATTCAACCTTGCAAATGACACGTCACTACTGTGAGCTTGCCGATATCGATGTAAAGAAAGCCCATGCCACTGCTAGTCCGGTGGACAATCTCTCCCTTCTGGGCAATGGGTACAAAGGCGCAAAAGCGACCCTCAGGGGACGCCGAAGCCGGTAAGGCACTAAGGCGGCTGTGATTCAGTCACATCGTATAAACGGAACTCCAGTGCCGTCAGCTTTCTATGGAGGTCATCATGAGCGGCTTGCAGCCTTTGCAGCTTATGCAGCAGGTCTCTGGTGTTTTCCTTGACTTCAGTCAGGCGTTCCCAGAGGAACCTTGCCATTTCGCCAATCTGGTCTTGTGCCAACGAGCAATGCTTCGGTAGCTTGGTGCCCAAGTTGACACCATCGCTTCTCAGTACTTGCAACTTGTCCACCTGGGAAAACCACAGCGGATGGGCAGGTAGCTCTGCCATCCCTAGCGTCAATAGATTGCAACAAGTGACAAGGCTGGCGAGCTCTAGAAATGCCAGCCAGTTTGCATCTTCCTTCTTGAGCTGCTCGAGAAAGGCTTCGGCACTGGCTACCTCGCGGTCTTCTTGAGGAAGCTCATCCAGTAAGATGAGGGCAATAAAACACTCAAGGTGATACTTGATATCGCCACACCACGAAATGAATGCCTCCAAGTAGGCAGCATAAATGCGACCCCAGGAATCCTGCGCTTCCCATATAGCATCGGCGGGGTAGCACTGCCTTAACCGGCGGAAAAGGCCCTCTTGCTCTACCTGTAGCAATACTCTCTCCCACAGCTGGCTGGTTTGGGCGTGATGTCGTTTGGTAGCGTCATACGGCTGGCTGGTTTGGGCGTGATGTCGTTTGGCAGCGTCATAAATTTCCATATCCTCGGCAGAAATGCCGTGCTGTAGTAGCTTTTCTCCCAACCCCCTTAAGTAAAAATGCCGCAAAAACTGATCAGGCGACCACAACTGAGCCTGTTCCCGCCATCGGTGCAACAATGGTAAGAATTCTTTGGGTTCCACGTGAACCCTCTGCTTAGTTTCCACATGGGCCCTAATCTCCTCCTCAAATCTTTTTGTTGCTACATCGACCACATCCTCCTTTGTTCTCTCAGATCTATGGCGTGCCCAAAGTTGATATAGCCGATGCAACTGTACCACCCTAGAGGGCGACACACCATAAGCAGCCTCCCCAGCAATCTCATCTACCTCTTGAGTGGTCAACACATTCAGAGCACTTGGATCTCTCCTGAAGAACTCGACACCAACGTTGAACACACCCGTGACCGTTTTCCTATGGGGCCGTCGTAGATATAACTTTGTTTTTATCATCTCTCGTGCTTCTTTTGGGGTCCCACGCTTGTTTATGACGTCGAAGATGACAAATACTGCTTCTTCACTTAGCCTAGATGGATGGTCTCGTGAATTACCTATGTCTTTTTCCCGCCTTGCACTCGTATTGCAAGCTGTGCGGAAAGTAGCACAATCTGGCAATTGACCTCGCACAAGCTGAGTATACCTAAAATGTCTATAGAATTTCAATAAAGGTTTGGAGTTGTTGTGAAGACTAAGATTCGGATTGACCGAAAATCAGGACTTGCCTACATTGCTAAAGCATTACGTGACGAGGGGCTTGTCGGTGAGGTGGTAGCACTGGCTAATGCCCGAACTTTAACGTTGATTGTGCCCGGGACAAAGCTGGCTGACGTAAAACGCAGCCTAGAGACGATTATCAACGACTTGGACCTCAGAATCGAATACGAACACGAACAAGGATCCGGGAAGGGACAGAATGTTGAATTTCGAGATTGATAAATTCCTCCAAGAGGTCCTTGGAAAGAGAAAAGGCACTGACCTCGCTAACCTCATCGAGTACCAGACCTTCTGTGGCAAAGCCGAGGGCCATAGCGCGAGCACTATCAACCTCACGACTTTGGCACTGAAGAAGCTGAGGCGATACTTGGAGGAGAACGGCATCCCCACAGATGTCAGGATGCTAGGCCCTCAGGAAATACGGGAGTTCATCTTGCACCTCCGCAATTCGAGGCGATTTGCTGACCACCCTTATGCTAAGAGCCAAGATGGTAGCCTGAGCGAGCAGACGGTCAACGATTACTTACGAGCTATCAGAGCTGCCTGGAACCGCTGGATAGATGAGGGCATAGTCGACACAAGCCCCTTCGACAAGGTCAAAGTGCCGAAAGCCCCCTCGAGGATAATCCCCACATTCTCCGAGGATCAGCTTAGAGCATTCTTTAACGTTATCGATACCTCAACTCCGGAGGGCTTCAGGGATTTTACCCTTTTTCACCTCTATCTTGATACAATGTGCCGCTTGAGCGAGGTCACCAAAGCCAGGATCAGCAACCTTAACCTCAGGGGCAGGTACTTGAAGGTAATAGGAAAGGGTGGCAAAGAGCGCTTAGTGCCCTTTGGCATAACGGTAAGCAAACTGCTATGGAAATACATCCAAGTGTACCGGCCCGAGCCAGCGATCCCCAGTTACGATTACCTGTTCTTGACTAGAGAGGGTGTCCCGCTGACCAAGAACCGAGTGGAAGCTCGCATGAAGAGGTACGGGGAGAAGGCTGGAATAAAAGGAGTCAGGTGTTCACCCCACACCCTAAGGCACACGGCCTGCGTGATGTGGATTCGCAACGGTGGGGATATCTTCTCTCTGCAGCGGATCACAGGGCACAGCAGCTTGGAGGTTCTAAGGGGCTATGTAAATTTGGCTCAGTCTGACGTGAACTCGGCACATCAGAGATGCTCACCAGTTGATAACTTGGATGTGCGAATGCCAAGGACTCAACGACGCCGAAAATGAAGAAGCCCCAGCTAGGCAGGTTGGGGCTTTTGCAAAGTAGAGGAACTGAGGTAATGGCGCCGAACCATTTCTCTAATAGTAAACGAGAGCCAAGACAAGGGCAAGCTGCTGATTTCTTTAAGGCCATTTTCAGCAAGCAAGCTGCGGGCTTCTTAGAAATTCGGGCGTTCCCAGGACCTCGGCAATTTTTCCTCCCCATACCCTCTGAGCTAAGCAAGGCCGCGGTGCTTGCCGTTAATCTCAAAAATCAGGTATATTACTCGGCTGCACCCCGCAGCAAACAACAAGGCACCGCCGATGCCGTTGACATCATGCCTGACTTGTGGGTGGACGGGGATGAGGGTGCACTGCACTGGACAAGTCTGGCTTTAACACCGAGTATTGTTGTTAATACGGGTAATATCGCCGGGGACCACTATCAAGCCCACTATCTACTTGACCCACCGCTTGAGTTAAAGGCCGAATCCGACCGCGACAAGGCTGTAGCTTATCTAAAAGCTTTATGCACTGTGCTTAAGGGCGACCCCAGTTCGTGTGATATCGCCAGGATACTGCGGGTGCCAGGGACTTACAATGCCAAAGACCCCACTCACCCGGGACTTTGCCAAATCATTGAACTCAATCCCGATGCCCGCTATTCAA
>CAYVSN010000125.1:0-4434 GCA_964453875.1 uncultured Dehalococcoidales bacterium | reverse complement strand
GGAAGAGGCTATTCGCCTTAATGTGGCTGCCGTGGGGCTTTCCATTTTTGTCGGAACTGACTATGAGCATGATTCCCTGTTGAACCTGGCAAGGCTGGTTGATGAAGGTGAGAAGTACGGTATCCCCGTAATGGCGGTTACCGCGGTGGGCAAAGAGTTGGAGAAAAGAAGTGCCCGCTACCTTGCTCTATGTTGTCGTATCGCCGCCGAATTGGGAGCGAGTGTAGTAAAAACATACTGGTGTGAAGGATTTGAAAAGGTGGTAGAGGGCTGCCCTGTCCCGGTGGTCATGGCAGGTGGGCCCAAAGTAGACACAAATCTTGAGGTTTTTCAGTTTGTTTTCGACGGAATGCTAAAGGGCGCTATAGGTGTAAATCTGGGAAGGAACATCTGGCAAAACGAGCACCCAGTAGCAATGATAAGAGCTATACGCAGCATTATCCATGAGAGCGCCACCCCAGAGAAGGCTCAGGAGTTATACGACGGTGTAAGGAGCGGAAAACCATAGCGGTGTGCCTTTGCGAATTGTGGTGAGACAAGAATCAGGAAAGCGATGGCGGGGAGAATAAAGGGAAGATAAGCGCAATGGGAAATTGGCATTTGCGATTGCCCCTGAGGCAAGTGAAGAGCGGAACGGGGCCAGCCTCTTCAGTGTAGTCATCAATTGCTTCCGGGAGCATGTGATTCTTGGGGCTCCCTTCTTCATAATAAGACGTTTTGTCCTCCCATTTCTCTCAAGCTCTCTTTCCTGTAGAATGATGTGAGGTAACCTGGGCGTCGAAAGTGTTTTCATACATTCTGGCGTCATACAGAATCTAAACAGAAAGCTTGTGAATAGGACACATTTGACATGTACCCTACTGGTATGCCGGTAGCGATAGTCAAGTATGATGGGACATTGAATGCTCTGAGAAGAGCTATCGAGCTATGTGATGGTTTTGAAAAACTCAAGGGGGACAATAAGGTTTTATTGAAACCAAACATAGCGTGGGGCGGCGGTGGCTCAAAGAAAATGCCCAAATATGGCTTCATAACTACCTCAAGTATCGTCGAGGATCTGATTCAACTCTTACGTGAACGAGGGTGCAAGCATATTTCGATAGGTGAAGGTGCGGTTGTAAGTGAGGAATTGGGTTCAGATACCTTCAAAGGGTACAAGTGGTCGGGCATTGAGAGGGTTGCCAAGAAATACGGCGTGAAACTGATTGATTTCAACAAAGAATCATATAGAAAGGTCAAACTAGATGGGACTGAGATTGGGATTTCCAATACTGCGCTAGAATCGGATTTCTTGATAAACGTGCCTGTTTTGAAGACTCATACTCAGACCAAGGTATCTTTGGGTCTGAAAAATCTGAAGGGTTGTTTGGATATGAAGTCTCGGATGGAGTTTCATAAAAAGGATTTGGAACACTTGATCGCTTTGCTAAATACTCAGCTGAGACCTGAGCTGACGATAGTTGATGGGATATATGCCATGGAACGTGGCCCCGATTTCTTAGGTACGGCTCATAGAACTAACTTAATTATTGCGGGTAAGGATAATCTATCCTGTGACATCGTGGGTTCAACTGTACTCGGGATCGAGCCTTCCTCCGTACAGCATCTAGAAGAATTCGCCTCGGTGGCAAAACGGTCACTGGACATGAAGAGGGTAGATGTGAGAGGAGAGAGCATCAAAGATGTAACCAAAGAACTGAAGTGGGATCGCGACCCTGAGGATATGTTTCGTGCAGCAAAAGTAAAAGGGTTTTCATGTCAACGCCCAGGGAAACACTTTTGTTCAGGCTGCTTGATAAGCATAGAATCAGTACTCCTTGCATTTGTTAAGGACAACGCGGGAATAACTCTAGATAACATAGAGATCTGCTGTGGCTCTGAAGTAAAACCTAAGAGGGAGTCAACAAAAGTCTTCCTGGTCGGGAACTGTTCAATCCGAGCGAACAAAGACGTAGAAGATGCAATCAAAGTAGAGGGCTGTCCTCCTAAAGTACGTGACACACTTATTACCTTCATGAATCATACATTGGGAAAGCGAAGAGCAAGGAAGGTTTTGGCGGTTAGAGTCTGGAAAAACATGGCACACAAGCTGGGGATGTACGATGAAGATTTCCCAATATGGAAACGGTACGAATCACCGGAATTCGACAAAGGCCATTTTTGAATTTTGGCTAGGCGTGCATTAGGCACAACGCCAAACGCATGTTTTGCATTTCAATCGCAGGAGGCTAATTCTATATGAGGCTATGGCACAAAACATGGCATACCTGGTCTGGGCTAGCGCTCTTGGCTTTCGGCACACTGCTCCCTCCGGTCGTATCGCAGGTTATGCCAGTAACGGTATATGATACTTGCTTGAATATCGGAGGATCAAAAGATGAATAGTGTCGAAAGTGCGGTTTCTCGGTTCAAACAAGGTTTCAACTGTTGTCAGGCATTGCTCTCGACTTACGGTACGCGATTCGGCCTAAATCGTGAAATTGCCTTGAGAGTCTGCAGCACTTTTGGAGGTGGAATGGGCCGTATGGGAGAAACGTGTGGAGGCGTAACGGGAGCTCTTATGGTCATAGGGCTCAGATATGGTAAAACAGAGGTTCAAGATAAACAGGAGAAAGAGATGACTTATGGCCTTGTCAGGGAGTTTGTGGACAGATTCAAATCTCGTAACGGGTCGATTGTATGCAGAGAGTTGCTCGCTTGTGATATAGGTACTCCGGAGGGTCTAAAGATTGCAGAAGACAAGAATCTCATTGCTACACTCTGTCCAAAGTTTGTCCAAGATGCAGCAGAGATTATGGAAGAAATATTGGAGTAGCGGCTGTGGCATAACAGCCTGTACCTGGTTCCGCTTGAACAGGTTTTTCCAGGAAAAGGACTCTTTAGACCCTTATCTATTCACGCTAGAGACTGTGAATGCCAGTGCAAAGGTTCACACAAGGTTCTTTGCTCCGCACCTGGGAGTGATAGAGGATGCAGCTACCGGAGCTGCGGCCGGCCCCCTAACAGCATATTTGTTGAGATACAGGGTTTTCGGTAAGAATTTTGAAATCCAGAATGAACAGGGGATAGAAATGGGACGGCCATCAAGAATACTGATGAAAGGTGAGACTAAAGACAATGTGTATACGATAAAGGTAGGCGGAACATGTGCCTATGTTGGAAGAGGGAAGTTCACAGTATGAGAGTGACGCCATCGCCAAAGAGGCTGTGTCTGGCTTCACGCTTTCGGGGCTCTTCCCAAATTCCCCTTCCAGGGGCTTCAGGAGGCCCGTAACGCTGCACAAAATGGTTTCGCGGTATGAATTCCCCTGCAGTTCTGGAATTACCCCCCTATTCTGGGCCTTTCTGGCGATGATAGGCTGGTTCTTGGCCTTGCTCATCGTAGGTAGCAAGACCTTTGGCAAGAGTAGCCTATCTTAGGAATATTCTTAATGCCGGATTCCATGGCGCTTATCTTGACGTTGTTGATGCATTCGAGTACTTTGAAGATCAATAGAAAGGTGATATCGTGTGAGTGGTAACGGCAATGGGGGATAACAGCGTGTATACCTTTGGTGCTTCGCACGTCCGCCGAAATCCGGCTTTGTGGCCGAATTCCAGATACGCCTGAAAGGTCATGTGGAATGAACCATATCGGGAACCGCGCCTTGGGATCGTACATCGTTGAAGAAGTAATCTGCTGGGGAAAACTGCTATGCGCGTAGCAATGTACTATAGCAACCAGGATACTCGATTGGAGGAGATGCCGACACCTCAAATCGGTCCCGGCGAATTATTGATGCGAGTAGAAGCTAGTGGCATCTGTGGCAGCGATTTGCTGGAGTGGTATCGCCGTGACAAGGCACCTTTGGTGCTGGGTCACGAGGTTGCCGGAGAGATTGTTACTGTAGGAGAGGGGGTAGCGCGTTATAAAGTGGGGGACCGCATCTCCGCAGCTCACCATGTTCCCTGTAATACCTGCCATTATTGCCTAAATGGTCACCACACCGTTTGTGAGACCCTCCGCAAGACGAATTTTGATCCCGGCGGCTTCGCTGAGTATGCTCGCTTGCCAAGCATCAATGTAGACCGTGGCGTATTCCCACTGCCCGACGAGATGTCTTTTGAAGAAGCAACGTTTATTGAGCCTCTTGCTTGCGTTGTGCGGGGGCAGAGGCTGGCGGGCATCCAACCCGGCTGCAGCGTCTTGGTCATCGGCAGCGGGATTGCCGGCCTGCTCCACACACAACTAGCTCGTGCTTCAGGGGCAACTCGTATTGTAGCTGCAGATATCGTTGAATACCGATTGGAGGCGGCAAGACATTTCGGCGCCGATACTGCAATTCATGCCAAGGAAGACGTTCCTGCATTCCTGCGCCAAGTTAACGATAGTCGCTTGGCTGACTTAGTGATTGTATGCACCGGCGCCGCCTCAGCTATAACCCAGGCATTGCA
>CAYVSN010000124.1:0-4446 GCA_964453875.1 uncultured Dehalococcoidales bacterium | reverse complement strand
CCCGGTAGATCCCCTCTTGAGTAACACCAGAATCCTTCAAAATGGAAGCGGCGTCACCCCTACTCTCACTAGTAATTGCAATCAGCAAATGCTCAACGCCAACAAACTCATCCTTAAGCCTATCAGCTTCCTGGCGAGCGTTCTCCAAGAGTCGCGGAATGCGTGGAGTGGGAAAGATTTGCGTTCCCTCATAGGCCATCTTGGGGAAACTTCTCAATGTTGCTTCCACCCGCCCTTTCACTGCCTCGACGTCCACCCCCAGCTCTCGTAGCACATCCCGGGTTAATCCCTTTTCTTGCTGCAGCAAAGCTAGGAGCACATGCTCCACATCCCATTGACTGTGCCGATAACGGCGGAATAGCTCCTGGGACGCTGCCAAAGCTTCCTGCGCTTGCTCCGTGAATTTCTCCGGTGTCATGGAACTTATTCCTCCCTCTATCTATTTTGCGTCAGATTCAAAGCTAATTCGCATGGGCCGCTTCCACAGTTGCCATCTCACAACCAGCTTCATCGGTTATTATAGTGTAATTCCGCCTTGTTGATAAAATCCAGCGTTATCGTACGTGAATACTGGGAGTGGAGCGCGAAAACAAGAAGGAGGATATATCACCAAGAAAGGCGCTTCGGCCTTTCTCGCGCTTCGGAGTTCTCTGCACTGGGCTTCAGCCTGATTAAGGCGAACAATGGAAGACGGCACCCTAACTGTGACCATACTGCGAGCCGAGCAAATTAGACCTAAGGCGACCAGAGTTAAACCAAAGAGGAATGATTACTGAAGGGCCCCGCCCTCAGAACATAACAATTCAATAAACCGCTTCAAAATCCTTGCTGTAGCTCCCCAGATAACATGCCCTTCGTACTCATAGAAATAGACGGGCATGGTTTCACCATCAAAGCTTTGAAGCTCTTCCCTAAAAATGGCTTCATCCATCAAAGCGGATAGAGGAACAGAGAAAATCTCCTTGATTTCCCTGCGATCGACCTTAAAGGGATAGGGATAGGGTATGAAAGCTATAAAAGGCGAGATTACATAGCCAGTGGTGACAGTTAGATTATCATCGAGTTCACCCAAGACTTCTACGTCTTTAGCATCCAAGCCGATCTCTTCGTTAGCTTCCCTGAGGGCAGTATCAAGGAGGCTAGCGTCACCTGGTTCCCGAGTCCCCCCGGGGAAACAAATCTGACCCTTATGAAAGTTTACCTCATCGCTTCTCTCAGTGAAGAAAATGTGACACTCACCTTCCCTATAGGATAGAGGGACAATAACCGCCGAAGGGGTCAACTTCTCATCAACAATCTTGTTTTTGTGGTAATGACCGAGAATTTGCTTGATTCTCTGCTTCATCATTAGCTGATTATATCACCTCCCGCTAGTCATCCGTTAGCGAACAACCTGCTGCGCATGAAACTTGCCAACGTGGCGATTCGTGGTCTATACTGAAAGATTAAGCGGAGAATAACCATGGCAACAAAGCGAGACTACTATGAAGTGCTGGGAGTGCCCCGGGGTGCCAGTGAGGGGGAAATTAGGAAGGCATTTCGCAGCCTAGCATTCCATTACCATCCTGACCGCAATCACGATCCCGCGGCGGAGGACAAATTCAAGGAAATAAACGAGGCTTACCAAGTCCTATCTGACCCTGCGAAGAGAAGTACCTATGATCGCTACGGCCAGGTAACCACTGAGGAGTGGGGCTTCCCAGGTTTTGACTTCGGAGGACTAGGCGATATTTTCGAGTCATTCTTTGGTGGCTTCGGCGGAACTGCTACACAGCGTACTCCACAAAGGGGAGATAGCTTGCAAGCCGAGCTCACCATTTCGTTTGAAGAGGCCGTATTTGGCTGCAGGAAGGAAATCGAAATCAAGCGTATTGAGAGCTGTCCTTTGTGCCACGGAATTGGTAGTCAACCGGGAACAAATCCCCAGATATGTACCGAATGTCGTGGCACGGGTCAAGTAAGAAGAGCCAAACAGAGCATCTTCGGCCGCTTTACTCACATTACCGCCTGCCCACGCTGCCGGGGTAGCGGCACCATAATCACTAATCCCTGCCCTCAATGCCGTGCCGATGGAAGGTTGAAGATGAAGCGCAAGCTAACTGTTGATATTCTTGCAGGAGTGAACGATGGCTATGAAATCGGCCTGGAAGGCGAAGGGAATATTGGCTCATATGGGGGAGGACCGGGCGACCTCTATGTTCGGCTCTCAGTGAAGCCCCATAAGCTGTTTAGCAGGCATGGCTTTGACATCTTTTTCGAGTTACCTATCAATTTTGCCCAAGCCGCTTTAGGTGACGAAGTAGAGATCCCTTCTCTGGACGGGAGGGCGAGCCTAAAGATCCCGCCGACCACTCAGAATGGGGCGACTTTTCGCCTTAAGGGAAAGGGAGTGCCACACCTTAATGGGAGGGGTAGAGGGGATCACATTGTCAGAGTTCTGGTGGTCACTCCACAGCATTTGGACGGCAAACAAAAACGCCTTTTCGAGGAACTAGCTAAGATGTTACCCAAGCCGAACTAGATGAAGATATTCAACGAAGCTCGATACCGGCTCTCCAATAGCCTCCCAAAATCAGCCCGTGCCTGAGCCAGTGGCAAGCCTTCAAAAAGGACTCGGTAGATAAGACTAGTGATAGGTAATTCTAGATTCAATTTCCCAGCCAATTGGCGGACAGCCACGACAGTGGTGACTCCCTCAGCAACCTGAGCCATTGAAGCGGCTATTTCATCCAGAGAGCGGCCCTTGGCCAGCTCATAACCAACGTAATGGTTGCGACTCAAGGTGCTGGAACAGGTAGCTATTAGGTCTCCTAAACCAGGCAAACCATAGAAGGTATTAGCTCTAGCTCCCAAGGTTATCCCCAACGAAGTCACTTCAGCCCAGCCAAACGTGGTAAAGGCTGCTTTGGCGTTGTCACCTAAGCCTAAGCCATCGACCATCCCTGCACCTAAGGCTATGATGTTTTTCAGAGCTCCACCTAACTCCACCCCGATAACGTCATCAGTAGTGAATACGAGGAACTTAGGCGAGTTCATCAGTTCTCTTGCTCTCTCAGCAACTGCTATATCCTGGGAAGCGATTACCGAAGCAGCAGGCAGACCATGGCCAATCTCCTTGGCTAGATTTGGGCCAGAAAGAACACAGACTTGTTGCCTCAAAGAAGGCAGAACCTCCTCCGCTATTACCTCAGACATCCTCTTGCCGCCTCCCAGTTCAAGCCCTTTGGCAGCACTCATCAATAACATCGAGCTCGATAGACAATCCTTAGATTGAGCCACATTCTCCCTCATTCTTTGGGAGGGAACGGCCCAAATTACCAGGTCGGCGCCATCTATGGCTTCGCCAATGCAACTGGTAGAAGAATATTTATGGTTTCCCTTGTTTAGCCCTTGCGCCTCAGCTTCGCTTCGCGCCCATAGCTTTACTGCTATTCCTCTATCGCTCAGCAAAGTACCTAAAGCCTTACCCCAGGTAGTGTTACCTATAATAGCAGCCTTAGGCATGAAAACTAATTCGTCTTCTCTCTTTCACCCAATCGGCGTTCCACACCCAACCGCAACCGTCTTATATTGCCTCGATGTTGGTAGAGTACTAGTGCCGCAGCAATTAGCCCGTAAACTAAATAGATAGGCGGCAAACTGTAGTGGATAACGAAAGGCACCATTAGACACCATGTAGCCAGAACTCCCAGTATAGACCCCATTGACATATAACGACTACGGATCGCAACCCCAGCCCAAACTCCAGTACCAAACAAAGCCGCCGGCGGATAAAGAGCGTACATTGTCCCAAAAAAGGTCGCTACCCCGCTGCCACCTTTGAACTTCGTAAATATGGACCAGTTGTGTCCTGCTATTACAGCTAAGCCAGCCATCACCTGAGCTACTTGCCAGTTGATAGTCATCCCGCCAACAGTCAGGACATCGGAACCTACGATCACTTTAGCTAGCATGACCGCAGCTAGAGCCTTGCCCAAATCAAGAGCAATGGTCACAACCCCAGCCTTAGTTCCTACCGTTCGCATCACGTTAGTAGCCCCGGTCTTGCCACTTCCATACTTGCTGATGTCGACTTTACCTTTCAACCGACCTACAATGAGGCCAAAAGGAATGGAGCCAATAAGGTAAGCAAAGATCACCACAGCAACAAGTTGAGCAATCATGTTTTCACCACCTTCTTTCCCTTATTGCTCTTGCGAGCAGGCCTCGTGAAAATCAGCCGAAGGGGGATACCGTAGAAACCAAAGTTGTGTCGCAGCTCGTTTTCCAGATAACGTCTATATGAGAAGTGAACTAGTTCTGGGTCATTAACTTGCAAAACAAAAGTCGAGGGGCTAGATTCATCTTGATGAGCGCGCGGGATGCGCAGCCGCTTAGAGCCACTCCGTGGGGGCGGGTGGCTGGCTACTGCCTCCTCAATAACCTCCTTCACTGCTGAATTTGGCA
>CAYVSN010000123.1:0-4538 GCA_964453875.1 uncultured Dehalococcoidales bacterium | reverse complement strand
ACCAGTATCGAACACGACCTCACCATACGTGGTAGTCGCAGCGCCAAAGGAATAGCCTTCATAAACCGAGCCATCCTCAAGAACCAGAATCGCTTTCTCAGTCATGAGATTGCTTCATCACTTTGCTCCTCGCAATGACAAGGGATTCATCAGTGTAGACTATCCTGCCGTTGACTATGGTTGCTAGCACCCTGCCCCTCAACTTGTAGCCGTCGAAGGGAGTATTCTTTCCCTTGGAGGCAAAACTGCCACTGTTCACTATCCATTCTTGGTTAGGGTCGAATATAGTGATGTTAGCGGGAACGCCTGTCTTCAACGTACCCAGTTCACGACTTCTACCAATGATTTTCGCTGGCTCACAAGTCAGCTTGGCTATCAGCGTAGCTAGGCTTGTTTCTCCCTCATGCACCAAGTCCATCAGGCAGCCAAAAGCAGTCTCAAGTCCGCTAATGCCAAAAGCAGCCAGCTCTGGCTCACAATTCTTGTCTGCTAGCGTGTGCGGTGCATGGTCCGTAGCAACGGCATCAATCACGCCATCTTTGAGTGCCTCAATCAGGCACTCCACATCCTCTTTAGTCCTTAGGGGCGGATTTACCTTGGCATTGGTATCGTACTGAGATTGCTTCGCTCCACCCGCAATGACATCGCTGTTTTCGTCCCATTTCTTGCCCAGAATCCTCTCGTCAGTCAGTGTCAGATGGTGGGGGGTAACCTCAGCGGTCACTGGAATCCCATTTTCTTTGGCCTGGCGTATGAGTTCCACTGAACCACGGGTGCTTACATGGGCGATATGAAGCTTGGCTCCAGTCAACTTGGCCAAAGCAAGGTCTCGAGCAACCATAATCTCCTCAGCGGCTGCTGGGATGCCCTTCAGTCGTAACTTGGTAGATACCAAACCTTCATTCATCACCCCACCACTGCTCAATGCTTTGTCTTCACAGTGGTCTACTATGGGCAGTCCTAACGTATGGCAATAGTCTAGGGCGCGTAGCATGACTTCTGAGTTGGATACGGGGTCGCCATCATCGCTGAAGGCGATTACCCCGGCTTGAGCTAGCTTAGCCAAGTCACAAATTTCCTCACCCTTTCTGCCTTTGGTGACGCAGCCTATGGGAAGAACGTTAACGGAGCCTTCTTGGCTCCCCTTTTGTTTTACCCAATCCACAACAATTTGGTTGTCCAGTGGTGGGTTGGTGTTTGCCATACAGCAAACGGTAGTGAAGCCACCTATGGCGGCAGCTCTTGTTCCTGTGGCGATAGTTTCTTTTTCCTCAAAGCCGGGTTCACGAAGATGGCAGTGAAGGTCTACGAAGCCAGGACAGACTACGAGCCCTGTGGCATCAATTACCACTTGCTCAGGCTGGATCGGTATTTCTCCTCCCGACTGCACAATCTTACCTTCGTAGACAAGTAGGTCGCCAGCCTGGTCTATAGCCTGGCTGGGATCAACTATGTGACCGCGGCGGATAAGCAAAGGCAGGGATTCCGTATCTATTATTCCTTTCACCGCTCTTCATCAAGCATGCTTCAATGACAGCCTCGGAAAATGCCTCTAGCCATCTACGGTAACATACTTGCTAGGCTTGAAGCCCCTGGCTTGAGCTTCATTTTGCGAATCAAAAATGATCAGATTCCCTGGCTTGATCCTTCTGAGCCAATGACTTTCAGCGCTATGGTATTTCTTGTTCTCCAACCTCCCTTCATGCCAATCCGAACTGGCGATGTATTGAGGGTGGAGTTCATGTTCGCAATAGGTACACCTCAGCGTTAAAGGCTCGAGGCTTACTATCTTGAAGTCGGGCTTTATGTACCTTGCTTCCGTTTCCTGGTTTGACACACAAAGTGTATTACGACACCTGACCCCCGAATCTGCCTCATAGGCCTGATGGTCTACCTTCTGAATAAAAGAGTATTCTTCCTTAGGAATTACGAGTTCCTTAGCTCGCAACAAGAGGGCTATGAGCGCCATCCTGACAGGTACCCCATAAGCAGCCTGCTTGAAGTACATACTTCTGGGGTCGGCATCCACCTCATAGGCCAACTCATCAATGCGGGGCAGCGGGTGCATAACAAGCGTTCTCTTAAACTCCTTTTGTTTGAGGAGTCTCTCATCCACCATCGGGTAGTCCTTCTCCAACTCTTGCCTTTCTATTGTGGGCGCATGTCTCTCCTTCTGAAGTCGAGTAACATAAAGGGTGTCAATTCCTGTCTTCACCTCGACTTGGATACTAATGTCAGGCATCATTGCAAGTTGATGTGAGGTGCTGGGAGTTACGTATATGGCATCCAGGGCCAAGAGTTTCCCTCCGACTACATGGTTCGCGGCACCAAGCCTTATCAACTTGCCTTGGTATTCTGTAGTCAGCTTGCTCAAAACATACTCTGGCATCTCAAGCCCTGGAGCGGGGCGAAAAAGGATGGTTGCTCCGAACCGAGCCAGTGCATAGGTTAAGGAATGTATCGTTCGCCCGTGTTTTAAGTCCCCCCATAGGGCGATCTTCAGACCCTTGATGGTTTGCCTCTCTTTGGTAATAGTGTAGAGATCGCACAGTGTCTGAGTCGGATGTTCATGGCTTCCATCACCTGCATTTATTACAGGGACGCCGGCATAGTCAGCGACTACCTTAGCTGCTCCTTCCCATGGATGCCTGATGACAACTATGTCGGCATAATTCCCGACCACCCTTGCCATATCAGCAATGCTCTCACCCTTGGCCAAAGAGGTTGCACCTATATCAGCTGCGCTTATAACCTGGCCCCCAAGCCGGAGCATGGCAGCTTCGAAGGACAATCGTGTCCTGGTGCTTGGCTCAAAAAACAAGCTCGCCATGATCTTTCCTTGACAAATCGCTGACTGGTCGCTCATCCAGTCCGACATCTCGTCCGCCAGGGAAAACAATGCCTCGATTTCCCTATTGGACAAATCGTCTATGGTCACAAAACTCCTATGTGCGTGACTCATGATAGCCTGTTCGTCGATTCTCCCGGGGTTGTTGGTCTTTGGCCAAACTCACGATTGCCACCTCTTCTACGCCATCCGTTTCCTCCACGTGAACTTGTATTTCCTCATCTCTGGAGCTTGGTATATTCTTCCCTACATAGTCAGCGCGGATGGGAAGCTCTCGATGACCGCGATCGATGAGCACGGCTAGCTGAATAGACCTGGGACGGCCCAGATCCATCAGGGCATCCATAGCTGCACGAATGCTTCGCCCGGTGTAGAGAACGTCGTCAACTAGGATTACCTGTTTGTTGGTGATGTCGGTGGGAATGTCAGTGCTTTGAATCGTTGAGTTCGACTCCAAAGAAGAAATATCATCGCGATAAAGCCCGATATCCAAAGCGCCAACAGGCACGGAGACCCTTTCGAAAGTCTGGATTGTGGCAGCTAACTTTTTGGCTAAAGGCACCCCTCGAGTTCGCATACCGACGAGCACAACATCCTGAACGCCCTTATTCCTTTCCGCGATCTCATGGGCAATACGAGATAGGGCGCGTCTCATGTCCTCCGAGGTCATGAAGACTTTCTCAGGTATCAGAAAACCTCCTGCCACAAAAAGGGGCAAGAGGTTTCAAGCGGCGCTTGTATGAGCTCTTCTCGATCCAGCATGTTCCCCTTGCCAGCCTCACTGGACTGATTTAAAGGCTAGACAATACTAGCACATTTGTGGCTACAATGCAAATCTCTTGTTAAGCCTTGACATAAGCTGCGGCCGACATTATTGTAAATAGGGAACTGGGAGCAGTGGCAGATAGCAAACTCAAACAAGATGCGGAGAGCTTAAGACGAGGTCTGAGTCCTTTACCCTCGCCTCAGATAGAGCCTCCCCTCATCGTAATTAGCGGTTTGCCCGGGACAGGAAAGTCTTTTTTCTGCCGCAAGCTGGCTGAAAGGCTAGATTACCTTGTCCTGTCTAGTGATTCTCTGCGCCAAACTCTGTTTCCACAGCCAGAGTATGATGACAATGAAAATAGGCGGCTTTTCCCTGCTTGTCATGCCTTGATTGAGGAGCTCTTGAAAAGAGGGATACCGATCATTTTTGATGCTACAAACTTGTTGGAGCGGCATAGGGAGCCCCTTTACCATGTTTGCGAAAAAGCGCGAGCAAAGCTCATCCTGGTTAGCATCGAGGCTCCTCCGGAGGTAGTTGAACAACGCCTTCTTGATCGAGAACGCGGCATTGATCTGGAGGACAAATCACAAGCAGGTTGGCAAGTGCACCAGAGGATGAAGTCTCGGAAAGAGAAGATTCCTCGCAACCATTTCGTTGTCGATACTTCACGGGATATCAACGTGGCGATTGACAAGATTGTCCGGGCAACAAGGAAGTAACTGAGCTTTTCTCAAATCCCTTCCGTTCTGCCTTCAAATGAGCTAAAATTATGGCAAACTCACTGGAGTTACATATACTCGGGAGTGGACTTGGAAGTCAAAGTTGTGAC
Organism: uncultured Dehalococcoidales bacterium; assembly: GCA_964453875.1. GTDB lineage: Bacteria > Chloroflexota > Dehalococcoidia > GIF9 > AB-539-J10 > JADFUX01. The sequence goes on along the minus strand of CAYVSN010000123.1, from coordinate 95 downwards.
CGGTGACATAACTCAGGTTCAGGCTGATGCCATTGTGGTGAATCTTTTCGAAGGGGTGGAGCAACTTGGTGGTGCGTCCGCCGCTGTAGATAAAG
>CAYVSN010000122.1:0-4539 GCA_964453875.1 uncultured Dehalococcoidales bacterium | reverse complement strand
ATAGCTATCTTTTTCTTGCTAACATAGGGATTGCTATCAGCAAGCAAAAACCTCAAGATACTTCTGGTTGGTGAAAACCTACACAAAAGCCTGAATTAGTATGTTGTGTAATCGAGAATAGGAAGGCTGCACATCCGCACATATGCTCAGCTTTTCCAGCAATCCCGACTGAGACAGAGGTTTAATCTTCTTCACCGGAAGGAGAGGTAGCCTTCCTCTGCTAAGTGGCGAGACTAAAAGCCAGGGCAAAAGTTCTTTGTTCTGTCCACTGAGGCCCACCTGAGGGGACTCGAACCTGTGCCCATACGTTTGTGCTTGCTGCTCTGCATATCCTGCTTGCTCTACCCGCTTTGCTGTATTGTGCTGCAGGAAGTCAGGAAAGCAGAGGGAAGAAAGAAGCACGAAGGGCAGAAGGAACGCGCGTACGGTAAGAGCCTTAGAGACTCTTTAGGGCTATACCTCGCCATGTCTCAATCCATGATGAACTTGCTTGGGGATATTGCCGTATCTGCTTTCCCTTCCATTGCCTCCCAAAAGTGATAACTCGGTCAGCCAGTGGGAAAGTGGCACACAGTTGCTGTATTATCGTAGTGTTCCCAATCCCTTAGACGTTATCATAGGGGCGATAAGGATGTCCAAGCGACGAGAAATATGGCCAAAAACGGTTGAAGAAGCTGCCAACCAGCCAATATCATCCATGTCTGAAGAGGATAAGGAGACGCTCAGGAATACACCACGGGAAGATTTGACACTGTTTCATCATGGTTCTGGAACTGATATCAGGAATAAGTTTGGTTTATGGGCTAACAATCGGGAACTCCTTAAGTCGTGCCGTTCACAGATGATACCAGATAGTGCTTATGATGACTATCTGACGATGGTGCGTCCAGATGAGGCTTCTTGGTCATAGTTCAAGCTCTGTAGAGGGGGCTACAGAAGCAATGACAAGATGTTGAGCCTGCCTAAAGAATCAGTGCTTCTCTTGGAGACTCTTCCATTTGGAGCTTCTTCAAGATATCACATTGGCTCAGGAGGTGGTTCTAAGAAGAAGAGAATGAAAAGAGTGTTTCTGATTTGCTGCATTTTTGCTCTTGCTCTAATCAGTTTGTCTTGAGCCCCAGAGGCTACGCTGGGTGTTTCCATAACTAAAACAGGTGAGGGGCTTACAACTGAGAATGTGGGCGATGTTGATTGCATTGTGTTTATCACGTCTCCTGATAGGGAGCAGCGATTTGAATTGACTGTCGGTGAAAGTTTAGCAGTTACGGACATATCACAGCCCATTGACGTTTAAGTGGTTAGTTTAGAACATAGTACATGAGCCACAGGGGTACTGAGTAAAGCGTGATTTGACATTTTGTACCCTTTTGTTAAGGGGAGACGATACCTAATATGTTAATGCCCTCCCCGAAACCGTATTTAACCCTTCCGCCGTTATGTCAAGGGCATACCTACTAGGGGCGGCCGCCCCTAATTCTTCCGCAAACCTTCAGCGAACTCTCTACGTCAACTTCAGTCTATCGACCGGCAACACCAGCCGATGCTGGGCTATAGCGTCCTCTGACCTCACCGTCTCAGCATAGTGGCGTGTCATTGTCAGCGTGCTGTGTCCCAGTGCCGACTGCAATCCGAACTCTCCTCCACCGTTCCTCAGCCATTGGGTGGCAAATGAGTGCCTGAAGGTATGAGGGGAACACCGGACATCCCTGAATCCCGCACGCTTGCCGAGCTTTCTTATCATCAGTTGGATGGCATCAGCGGTCAATGGGCGGCGCTCCTCGCTAACCCAAAGGCAAGCATAACCGTCATTCCGCATCAGGAGATAGCGGAGCAGCGCCTTCTGCGTCTGCTTCCCTATCCGCACAATCCGCTCACGGGCTCCCTTGCCCATTACCCGAATCGTCTCGCGATCAATATCTATGTCGTTGATTCGAATACTGGCCAGTTCCTTCAGCCTCAATCCTGTATCAAAGAACATCAGAATGATCGCTCTATTGCGGACACCGCCAAACCTTCGCTGGTCACAGAGCAAGAGAAGGTCCTGAATTTGACCAAGGCTGAACGGTCTTACCACATTGCGCGGCATCCGAGGTGGGCGAATCGAGGCCATCGGACTGTGCTCCAGCATCCCTTCTGCTATCAGCCAGTTGAAAAACCGTTTCACCGCCCGGTAATAGTCATGCACGGATGTCGGATTATTGGTCTCCTGTAGCTTCAGCAAGAACAGACGGATATAAGACGGCATTACTTCTCTAGGTGCGCGCGCACCTAAGCCCGACCAGAAGTCCGCAGCGGCACCTATTTTCTGCCGATAGTATCGCAATGTAGCAGGCGAGAGCTGGTCTACCCTACACGATAAGAGAAACGCCTCCAAGTGGCCGCGCAGACCTTTTTGAGCAATCAGCTGGTCTAGCGCAGATAGGGATTCTAGCTGGGATTTGTATGCAGTTACATGATCTAAAACCATTCATTTCGGCTACCAAACCGCTTTTTAGCTATCAACTGAGCCGCCAGGGACTCGAACCCTGAACCAGCTGATTAAGAGTCAGCTGCTCTTCCTGTTGAGCTAGCGGCCCATATGGCCTGGATATACTATCATCGGCAAGATACAAAGTTCAAGCTAGCTCGACTTTCCCCAACTGATAGTATACTATAGTATCCAGGGTGGAACGGTGGAAAGGGCTTTCGAGGTAATAGATCACACCGCTGATGTTGGCATCATTGCCTATGGAACTGACATGAAGCAGATATTCTCTAATGCCGCCTTGGGTTTGTTTAGTCTGATTACGGAGCCCGAAAGCATTGGAGAGGAACTGCAACGCAAATTGGAGGTGGTTGCTGAACATAGAGATAGCTTGTTAGTAGAATGGCTCAATGAACTTATCTACCTTTTTGATGCTGAACACCTTCTATTCAACAGATTTGACATTGACAGCCTAACTGGTAACAAGCTTAAGGCGACCTGCTACGGAGAGAAGTTCGATCCCTTAAGGCATAAGCTAAAGTTAGGGGTAAAGGCAGCTACATATCATATGCTAAGACTGGACAAGCACAGTAATGCGTATAGGGCGCATGTGCTCTTCGATATCTAGGAGTGAACAATATGCCACAGTGGCAGGGACAACTTATCAAGATAGATGATTATCACTGGCAAATCCCGCCGAGCTATAAATCGGGCATGAGGGTTCCTGGCTTAATCTATGCCAGTGAGGAAATGCTCAAATCTATACAGGAGGAGCAAACGCCGGAACAAGTTGCCAATGTGGCCTTTCTCCCAGGGATAGTCAATTTCTCGTTTGCCATGCCTGATATACATTGGGGCTATGGCTTCCCTATAGGTGGGGTGGCTGCAATGGATGTCAAAAACGGCGTGGTCTCCCCGGGAGGCGTAGGTTATGACATCAATTGTGGGGTAAGGCTATTACGCAGCAACCTTAGCCAAGCTGAAGTAAGAACCAAGATTAATCAGCTCGTCAACGAGTTGTTCAACAATATACCATCTGGCTTAGGCTCTGAGGGAAAGATAAAGGTAAGCCAAAAAGAGATGGAACAATTGATGGTTAAGGGAGCCTCCTGGGCAGTGGAGCATGGCTTTGGTTCGGAGGACGACCTAGATGTCACTGAAGAGGGCGGATGCGTAGAAGGCGCTGACCCGAGCAAGATAAGCGACAGGGCAATAAAGAGAGGCATGCCTCAAGCAGGCACACTGGGCTCAGGGAACCATTTTGTTGAGGTGCAAGTGGTGAAGGAGATATTCGAACCCTACGTAGCTGGAATCATGGGCATCAACGAAGTAGGCCAAGTGTTGATTCTAATTCACACCGGCTCTCGCGGCTTCGGGCACCAGGTGTGCACTGACCATCTTCGTGTCATGGAAGGGGCAGTGTCGACGTACGGGATAAAGCTTCCTGACCGACAGCTTGCTTGTGCTCCCATAGAATCGAGGGAGGGGAAAGACTATCTAGCGGCTATGGCATGTGCTGCCAATTACGCCTGGGTTAACCGCCAGTGCATCACCCATTGGGTTAGGGAAAGCTTTTCTAGGGTCTTTGGCAAAAGCGCCGAGGAACTTGGCATAAGGCAGATTTATGATGTTGCCCATAACATCGCCAAGATAGAGGTACACAAGGTGGATGGCAGGAGTGCCAAGGTCTGTGTGCACCGCAAGGGAGCCACCAGGGCTTTCCCAGCACGACATAAGGACGTTTCTCAGCGTTACCAAGAAATAGGGCAACCTGTGCTTATTCCAGGCGATATGGGGCGTTGCTCTTTTGTTGCTGTAGGCACCGAGAAGGCGACGGAGGAGACCTTTGGCTCCACTTGCCACGGTGCGGGTAGAGTTCTTAGCCGTGGCGCTGCCAAGCGGGCTCTAAAAGGCAGGGATGTAGTCCGCGAGCTACAGGAGAGGGGCATCACTATCAAGGCGCATAGCATACCTTCTCTAGCTGAGGAAGCATCCCAGGCTTATAAAGATGTCACTGAAGTGATCGACGTGGTTCACCAAGCTGGCATTTGCAAGAAAGTAAGATCGGAAGAGCA
>CAYVSN010000121.1:0-4578 GCA_964453875.1 uncultured Dehalococcoidales bacterium | reverse complement strand
TGCCTGAAGTTGCTGCGCTTGGCGTAATAAACGCTTGTCCATTCTAGTCACTAATTTCAGCGCCCATTTCTAGAGCAGCTTTAACCAAAGGGCTTTGGGTTTGTGGCTGCACTTTTCTCTTGAGGTTGACTAGGATGCACTTCAACTTATAGGGCTGCCCAAAAACCTCTTTAATCTTTCTTTCCACCAGATGTCGATATTTGGGGTCTTCTATCTTTTCCTTATGAAAAGAATAGTAGAAACCCAGCGTCAAGGTATCGTCCTCAAGGGCCATCGGCTCACAGGCGCTGCGCAGAAAGGCATCTAAATTACCGTTGGAGCCTTCGCCTCGTAAAGATTGGATGAATTCCTTCCACCGACCACGCAGATAATCAAGGTCTTGACGGTGCTCTGTCTTTGAAGTTTCGGCCTCGTTTGCAGCAGGAAACTCAGTTTCTTGGCAAGCTTTGGCAAACACCTGGGATGGGACGGTAGATTCCCCCGGTTCTGGAGCTACGGTCAAAGTTGGCTGCTCAGCCATTGAAGATAACACACAATCCACCAAAGCCAGCTCCAAGGGCAAAGTGGAGTAGTTACTGGTGCGAAAATCTATGCCAGCGAAAAGCTTAGTTGCCCCAAGTAAATGTTCAAGCTCAACACCAGTTACTACACTCCTCATCTCCGCTAAGTTCTCAGCAGTGACGTCAAGACCCTGCTCACAGCCAGATTTGACCAATAACAACCCTCGAAGATACTCTACTAACCCAAGATTAAACTGGCGCAGATCAATGCCATCACTACTGACGCTGCCTATGATTTGAAGACCTGTGGGAATATCCTTATTGGCGATACACTTTGCCAGTTGTCCAACTCGCAAATCGCTGCTGAAGCCCAGCGCCATCCCAATTTGGTCAAAATCAATTTGATTGCCATAGTAAGCAACTAATTGCTGCAATGAATTCTCGGCATCACGAAGGCTTCCGGTAGCTGCCTGAGCAATAAGCTTCAATGAATCAGGTTCGACATTGATATCCTCTTGCTGACATATTAGCTTCAATTTATCCACTATTGCTCCTTGAGCTAGGCGACGAAAATTGAATCGCTGGCAGCGTGACATTATCGTGGGTAGAACCTTATGTGGCTCCGTGGTAGCTAGGACAAAAACAATGTGTGGGGGCGGCTCCTCCAGAGTCTTTAGCAAGGCATTAGAAGCCGCCTCGGTAAGCATATGGACTTCGTCAACAATATACACTTTGTAGCAAGCGACGTTTGGCGCATAGTGGACTTTTTCTCTGAGGCTGCGAATTTCGTCAATGCCGCGGTTGCTAGCAGCATCTATTTCTATTACATCCGGAGCTCTACCTTCGGTAATTGACCGACATATGTTGCAGGTGTTACAGGGCTCGCCACCGATCTGATTCGGACAGTTAACGGCTTTAGCCAAGATGCGACCGGTACTGGTTTTTCCTGTGCCTCGAGGACCACAGAAAAGGTATGCGTGGGCTATTTTCCCGCTCTGGACAGCACGGCGCAGGGTCTCAACCACTGGCTCTTGCCCTACCAGCTCAGCCAGAGTCTGCGGACGCCACTTGCGGTAGAAAACCTCAGAACCCATCTGCTAAGCCTTATTATACTCCCCTTTGCCTAATTCCTAAAGGATTTCTTTGTCCAGACTATCGGCTTAAGGCACTTTCTAAGACAAGAAGAGTTTCCCCATAATTCTCTCTCACATCCTTGATGGCTTGCTCCAGACTGGGCTTAGTTCTCTCAGGAGTCTTCTTCAAAGCATTCTGCAATGTATCTAGACTCCTCTGACGGCTTTCAATTAGCACTATCTTTAGCTCTTCCACATTATCTCCGTTGCCATAAGCTTCCGCCCCATCACCGGGAGCCAGTGTTTTTGGCCCCGTCTGCCTAATTCCCCACGTGCTCTCAATCTCACACACTTTATCCAAATGATTAGCCAGTCTCTCAGTTAATACAGGAATTTCACCACCTTTTTCGTCGCGAGCCATTTCGGCAATTTCACTCGCTCTCCGCTCGGCAAACTGAATGTGAAGCTTCGCCTTGCTCATATCGGAAAAGGCTAATGTCACTCTCACCTGCTCCACAGCCAACTTTACGGGATAAAGAGGCTTATCAGGTAAAGCGTTTCCTGAAGCAACAACCGTCCCTGTGCCAACAAATAGAACGACCAAGATAGCGGCCATAGCCACAGCCCACTTCCTGTGCCAAATAGGAACCCTTGCTCTTTTTTCCACCTTCTCTGACTGGGAACAAAGCATCCTCTGAAGCTGAGAGCGGGCCTTTACCTTAAACTCAGGGGTAGGCTGAACCGTAGGAGACTTCTGAATGAGGGCAAAGCTGGTTCTAAGCAAAGGCTCCAGCTCAGGCGCTTGCCCAGAATAAGTTTTGAGACAATCACCGATGCTTTCGCCCTTGAATATGCGCTCCAAGCACTTATCTAAGATATCTTCTAACTTCTCTGCCATTTTCTACCTATTTCCTAGCAGCATCTTCCTCAATGCCACTATGCCATTGTACTGTAGAGCCTTCACCGTTCCTGGGCTTTTGCCCAGGACTCTAGCCGCCTCAGCAATAGAAAGCTCAGCACCGAAACGAAGCGAAATCACCTCACGCTGAGCAGGAGATAATTTCTTCACGCCATCGATCAACTCCTCAATCTCAAGCTCTTTTTCTGCAATAAATGCTGGGTTTGCTTCACCAGCCACAGTCACATTGTCATCATCCAAAGCTACCTCTTTCACCTTTGTCTGCTTCCTCAAGAAATCGACTATCTGGTTATGGGCGATGCGAAATAGCCAAGAAGCGAAAGGCAAATTTCGCCACTTATAAGAGCCCATCGCCTCGAAAGCCTTAGCAAACACCTCTTGACTCAAGTCCTCAGCTTCAGCCTGATTTCCCAACCTTAGGTAAACGTAGCGATAAATCCTATCGAAATTCTCCTCATAAAGTTGGGCGAAAGCTTGCCCATCACCCTTTACCGCTCGAGAGACTACCTCTTTCTCAATAGACATCAGTCTGATGCCTATTATACTGAAAAACGAAAAATGATGTGACAGGTTTATGGCAAGCGCTAAAGCAGCGCAAGCGTTGAATTCAGGCGAAAGAGAAATCTCGAATTTATGCTGAGCGCTAAAAGCTTTACCTGTAAACCGGCCTCTCTGTCTTGGCAATATGACATCCCCCTGCTATTGGGAGGGACAAAGTACCAAAACAGTCTCGAACGAGTGGAGGCGATGGCACACCTTGAGAGCGCGAATCTCAGGAATGCCGTAGGAAACCCCAGGGTGCAAGCCGTGGGGGTACCAATGTCGTAGCATTGCCAAGGACTGGGAAAGAGCTTGCTGAAGCTGGAGATTCTACTCCGGAATGCGACAGGCTTGATGGGAAAGATGGAGAAGCTGCTAAGAAGCTCGTAGGCAGATTCCACGCCAGAGAGATTTCCTCCTTGGCGGCTGCTTCGACTCAGGAATCCTAGAGCCTAAACAGAACAAGAGATTAGAAAGACAGAACTCAGTATTAGTGACGCTGATACGCTAGCTGGGGCTCAAGATGACGAACAATGGGCGTCTAGGAACCTTTACTAGCTTGCTTCTCAGCCCAGTTACCTACCCCGGGCAGCTTCCACATCTTGCCGCTATACGCTAGAACCATGAGAGCAATCCACAGGCCAACACTTAGAACCCAAACAATGATCCCCAGGACATTCAGAAACATCCATAATCCGGATACAAGCGCAAAGGGAGTCCATATCACAGCAGCAAGGATTGATATAACAATCTGAACCACCGTCAGTATCCCAAAGGTCATAATGGATTGCCAGGCATGGAATTTAACAAATTTGCTCTTCTTCTCAATCACGACAAAAACTATACCCGTTATCCACCAAGCCACATAGCAAAGAAGCCCGGCTATGTTAGGAGATAGCCCAGTACTAGTTTCAGATGCCCCCGACGGGGCAAGCTCAGCACCGCACTTGGTGCAAAACTTAGCTCCCTCCGGGTTCTCAGCACCACACTTAGGACAAAACATATCTCACCTCCTCGTGCTAACTTTAGCATAGCTAACAGCTTTGTCAATAGCTTTGTAGTATCTTATGTTAACCAATCCACAAGGGGATTGCTTCGTCGCGTGTCCTCCTCGCAATGACATTTCCTATTAATCACTGTACTTGTCATTGCGGCGAAGTGCGCCTCACGAGAAGTGCAGTGATTCGTGCCGCTAACCATGATGGGAACACGCCCGCTTATAGGCCTTTATCAGCAATATAAGCACAAAGGTCGGCGAGGCGACAACTATAGCCCCACTCATTATCATACCAGGCTAGCACCTTCACCAGATTGGCATCGACAACCATGGTGCTCAAGGCATCAAAGATGGCGCTGGCTGGATTGCCTTTGAAATCCATGCTTACCAGGGGCTCGTCACAATATTCCACTATACCTTTAAGTTCTCCCTCAGCAGCCATGCGAAAAACATTGTTGACTTCCTCAACGGTCACCTCCCTACTTAGGTCAGCCACAAAGTCCACCAGAGACACTATGGAAGTAGGCACCCTTATGGCAATGCCATGGA
>CAYVSN010000120.1:0-4624 GCA_964453875.1 uncultured Dehalococcoidales bacterium | reverse complement strand
AAGCGGAGGCTCAAGCCGCTCCGTTTTCCTTATCATCTCTACCGTCTTAGGAAGGAGTTCGCCTGCCAGGATTTCTTCGGCCTCTTTGCGAACCAAGGGGTATCTGTGCTGGAGGTAGTCATCAACACGAAAGGCTGCTTCCCTGCCACTTGCCAGCGCCTGGGTTACAGTGGCCGGTCCAGTAACGGCATCCCCTCCGGCAAAAACCCCTGCCTGGTTGGTTGAGAGTGTGACTGGGTCAACCTGAATAGTGCTGCCTCTGCCTATGCGGATATGGAAATCCTCGGGGACATGAGGCGCTTGACCAATAGCGGTAATCAAAGCGTCGAATTCCATATTGAACTCGCTATCCTTGATTGGCACCGGCTGACGTCTGCCCCTCTCGTCCGGCTCTCCCAGCTCCATCCTGGTGCAGGTTACCGTTAACCGCCCGTTTTCCCGTTTTAGTCTGGTCGGTGCCACCAGAAACATGATCTCTACACCCTCTTCCGAGGCTTGCTCTATTTCAGAAGGACTTGCTGGCATTTCTGCCCGGCTGCGACGGTAGAGGATACTCACCTTGCTCGCCCCCAGCCGAACTGCCGTCCGGGCAGCATCCATAGCCACATTCCCGCCTCCTACTACAGCAACCCTTTCCTCCAGAGACGGCTTAAGCCCTAGGTTCACTTCGCGAAGAAAAGTGGCTCCATCTATCACCCCCGGACTATCCTCTCCTTCTATTCCCATCCTAAGGCCTTGATGGGCGCCAACAGTTATGAAGACTGCCTTGTAACCTATGTCAAACAACAGCTGCAGCGATATCACCCGTGTATTAGCCTTGATTTCAACGCCCATTTGAGTTAGCCTCTGGACTTCAGTTTCGACTACCTCCCGAGGAAGGCGGTATTCAGGAATACCTGCTCGGAGCATACCCCCCAATTCTGAGTGAGCCTCGAAAATGGTTACGGGGTAGCCGAGCTTTCTCAAATAGTAAGCACAAGCTAGTCCCGCGGGGCCACATCCTACGATGGCAACCTTCTCGCTGTGCGTAGTCTCAGCTTCAACCTGTATCATCCTGTCAGCGCCGAATTCCACCGCGAACCTCTTTAGCGCCCGAATAGCAATAGGTTCATCTACCTGACCGCGCCGGCAGGCATCCTCGCAAGGATGGGTGCACACATAGGCGCAGATAGAGGGGAACGGATTGCCATCCCTTATGACCTGCAATGCTTCCATCACCCTTCCTTGGGCAACCAAATCAATATATTCGCCGATGTTCATGTGAAGCGGGCAGGCGGCTTGACAGGGAGGGGTAAGGCTGTGGTCATAACGGGCTTCCTTCAGCCGCGTCGCTTGATAGTCTTTGATACTACTATCCCTCATTGAATGCATTATCCCAGCCTAAGAAGCAATGCTAGTTACATGGTAACTTGCCCTTTTAGGAAGGAAAAGAGGGAGTCCCGCCAATAGGGATGAATTTTGTGCGGTAATTGTTGCCTGACTAACCCCTATTTTGGGATGTGAAAACCACGGAGATCAAAGGTGAACTTCGGGGAAAGAATAGGGGGTACTTACACCGTCACATGGTGACGATGCCTTTGCGTATGGCAAACTTGATGAGGTCGGTTTTGTTGTGGATATCCAGCTTCTTGGCTAGATTGGTTTTGTGTGCCTCCACCGTTCTCAGGCTGAGCACCAGCATGTCTGCTATCTCCTTAGCCGTATATCCCTCGGCAACCAGCTTAAGTATCTCCCTTTCTCTATCCGTCAGATGTTGGTAAGGGTCCTTTCCCCCATCCGTAGTGGCCTTCTGCTGACATTCCTCAACAACAGCCGCTGCTGCCGCGGGAGACAGAAAGGAATCCCCACGATGTATAGCCTGAATAGCTGAAGTGAGCCCGGAAAATGCCGCCGTCTTGCTAATGAAGCCACGAGCTCCTGCTTCTATAATCGGGATGATATATTCTTTATCTTCATACTGGGTGAGTGCTAACACCTTTGTTCCTGGGAATCCCTTGCGTATTCTTCGTGTTGCTTCCAGTCCACCCATGATAGGCATTGCCAAGTCCATGAGCACCACATCTGGTGCAAGCTTTCTTACCTTCTGTACAGCCTCCTTTCCATTTGCCGCCTCGCCGATTACTTCTACGTCAGCAACCATCGCCAGCAGAGCACGGATTCCATCTCGCACCAGGGTGTGGTCATCAACTATTAGGACCTTTATCTTCTGCATCTGCAATAGATCCCTTCCATCCAACTTTCACAACAATGCTAGTGCCTTTGCCTGGCTGAGACTTAACGCTACAACTGCCACCCACTAAACGTGCCCTCTCCTCCATGGTAAATAAGCCCGCCCCCCGCCCACTCTTGTCCACCCTTGTAAGCTTACTGACATCGAAGCCTCTGCCATCATCCTGAATGCCCAATACACACCTATCGCTGTCGCAATCCAACCTTATAGCGACATTCTTCGCCTCTGAGTGCTCAAGGATGTTTCCTATTGCCCCTTGAGCGATACGGAAAAGCGTTACTTCAATTTCTAGGGGCATGCGCTCTTCCACACCCTGAAATTCCGCAGATACCTTAGTCCCCAGAGGTTCAAGGCTATCCCTAGCGTATCGATTGATTGCCGCAGCCAGTCCAAGCTCATCCAACAAAGTGGGGCGGAGTTCCTTCATTAGCTTGGTTACCTCATTTACGGTATGAAGTGCCACAGACTGCGTCTTTTCAAGCTTCGTAATGAGATCGGCATCTACGAAACTTCTGGTTTCCGCCGTTGCTATAGCAGCTTGCAGGTTTAGGGTTAAGCTGGCAAGAGCTTGGCTAGTCTCATCATGCAACTCGCGGGCAATCCTTTTTCGCTCGTCCTCCTGGGCAGTAAGGGCGTGTCGAAGAAGGCTTTGGTATCTTTCTCTTCCTATCTCCAGTCTTTGGTATAGCCTTGCTTGCTCAATTGCGTTGCCAAGCTGACAACCGATTGAATTTAAGAGGTACACATCGTCTGCAGAAAATCGACCCGGCCTATGGCTGGCAATATTCATCACGCCTACAACCCGGTCCCTTGCTTTTAAGGGAACGCTGATGAACCCTTTAAGGCCTTCCGTGCCGATCAGATCGGGATGGGCAGCCCATGCGTCCCTGGAAATATCTTCTAGTACAATGGGTTCACCACTTTGGACTACCCTTCCTGCTATCCCTTCGCCTAGACCCATCTGCATCTGTTCAACATATTTGGCCGACAGACCACGATAAACACGGTAGCTTAGCATCTGAGTTTGTTCGTTCAAGAACAGTACCCCCCCTGTTGTAGCGTTGACAATCTCCAGCACGGTATCAAGGGCTATGTTCAGGATGACATCCAAGTCCCACAATCCGCTGGTGGCGCTGGAAATACGGCTCAACGCATGGAGATGGTGATGACGCCTCAGAATCTGATTCTCCAGCTCCCTTTCCGCAGTAACATCTTCCCTCAGTTCGGCAACTGCATTCATATTGCCTTGGTTGTCCCTAAGCGGATAAAGGGTTATTCTGACATACCTGTCAGGTAGTGCGTCGGCGTGGTCAGGAGAAATAATCGTCGTTGGGCTGCCGCTTTGGACTACCTTCTTAAGCGGACAATTCCATAGAGGTGGACAGCACGGATTGTTCCTGCCCTCAAAGACCTCGTAGCAGTGCTCCCCGATGAACGCTCTGCCTTCTGCCAAGTTCTGCCTCATCGCCAAGTTAGCAAACCTGACACGGTATTCACTGTCGATCACAAAAAGCTTATCTGCTATACCATCGATTACATTCTGCAGGCTTATGTCCAAACCTACCTTTCTGCCAGCTCCTTGAATTGCTGTCCCCTTTCTAGGCATCTCTTCCGCAAAGTTAGACTACAATAAGACACCACACATGTCAAACAATGAGCCTAACCCGTATCACCTTCGACTTGTCGCTATGAATCATGAACCAAAGCCGGGAAGTGTGCGCTCTGAGCGTCGGCACACATGCGGGTTAGCAGAAAAGCAGAGCCCAACAAGGCGGTGCCCCCTAATCCGTGAGTGTAGTTCAAAAAGGCTCACCTCGCGGGTGATTCAGCGCTACACAGGAACTAGACACAATGAGATTGCCGCGTCGCTGACGCTCTTCGCAATCCGTTCCTCTTCTCGCTACAGATCCCCGTCATTGTCATTGCGAGCGAAGCGAAGCAAGCTCAGGGGTGGTGCTGAAACTCACACGATTACACGACTCACGGATTAATCCGACCTGCCAAAGGTCGCCGGAGTCGGTTTCTTGAGACACGAGAGCCCTCACTAATAGCTGTCAATCTTTACTCAGTCTTCCCTTCATGGCAACGGTCGCCAACCTCGAACATTGGAGCATGTATACGTGTAGCGGCAAGAGAAGACCAGACTCGGTTGTTACCCTAAATGGAGGGAAATATCCCAGACTGGCGGAATAGCGGCTTGACTCAAGAGTAGGCCGCTAGATTCATTGTCAAGGTTTGGTATTCAGCTAGGCTTTGACCTGGTATTTGGCCTTTCCTTCCTCATAAAGGTCGCCGCCGTGAATGTCGTTTATCACCGTAACAGGGAAGTCCTCTACCTCCAAGCGGCGAAGCGCCTCAGCCCCAAGCTCCTCGTAAGCTACTACTTCCGCCTTC
>CAYVSN010000119.1:0-4634 GCA_964453875.1 uncultured Dehalococcoidales bacterium | reverse complement strand
GAAACTCGGGGCTTTGGATTATTTGCCCAAGCCCTTTGCCCCTGATGCTCTGGAAAAATTGATCCAGGAAACCCTTGGGCCTGTTCAGGTGTAGATAAAGCCTAAGACTGCTATTGAGGAGATAGTGGAAGCCCCCGCAGTAGAAGAAGTTATAGCCATACCCAGAGTGCTGGAGAGGGCAATAAAACTTAACGAGGATCAGTGTGGTAAATGCCAGCTATGCTACTCAATATGTCCTTTCGAAGCCATATCGTTAGACACGAACACGGGACTGGTGATAATAGATATAGAAAAGTGTCAGGTTTGTGGAATATGCGCAAGCATTTGCCCGTCTGATGCCATAGAATCAGCCTATTATGATTACAAGTCGTTAACTGACTATGTTAGAGAACAGATGAAAGCTTTAGAGACCAAAACTTTAGTGATAATGTGCCGCGGAAGCAGTCCACCATCGTGTGAAATCTTAGATGTGCTGAAAGAGCAAAATGTGAGGGGATTTGTTCCTCTTCGTACACCGTGTGTAGGACGGTTGTCGACGGAATTCTATTTGCAGGCGTTACTCTTAGGTATAAATAAAATCATAGCGGTTCAGTGCGATGCAGATTTCTGCCGATTTGATAAGGGCAGCGAGATTAACACACGCAGGGTTCTGCTATTGCGAGCTCTGTTAAAACAATTAGGCTTTGGAAGCGACGTATTAACGATCATTAAGAATCCCTTAAAGGCGGTATACGACACTGAGAAATGTGTTGGCTGCGACAAATGTGAATTTATATGTCCCTATAAAGCAATCGAAGCCCAACCATTAGCTACCCCTCAAATAAATTTTGAAGCCTGTAAAGGGTGTGGTGCTTGTGCCCTTGTTTGCCCACACTTAGCCATTCAACTTAAAGGCTTTGAATATCAACCCTCATCCCAAGCGATTCAAAAATACAGAGCTGAAGTAGAAAAATTGAAGGTCAATGGTATCTCGCCAGTTGTCCTTGTTTTCTGCTGCCAATGGGCTGAGTTCTCGGCTCTAGACCGTGGTAGAGATGGCTTTGTCAGAGAAAACGCTATCATCGTTGAGATTCCATGCTATAAAGGATTAGATCCTGTTCAAGTCTTGGAAGCCCTTCGTTCAGGTTTCGATGGCGTTCTAGCTATTGTCTGCTCAGAGGAAGACTGTAAACTCAAGGAAGGGAGGGAAACAGCCGAACGAAACGTCTCAGCATTGAGAAAAGTCTTGGCCAAGCTAGACCTTGCGGAGAGATTTGAGATTTGTACCGCTTCACCAAGGTATATAGGCGACTTCGATTCAAAACTGGAATCTTTCATTGCAAAGATAGCGTCATTACTCAAAATGGGTAGGGGGGTGCTCGACTATGTATAAGATTGTCGTTAAGCAGGAGCTTGCGCCAAAGATCAAGCTGTTTGAAATTTATGCTCCAGGTGTTGCAGCAAGGGCAAAGCCTGGACAGTTTGTAATTTTGCATATAAATGAGAAGGGCGAGAGATTCCCCCTCACAATTGCCAACGCTGATACTTCCAGGGGAACAATAAGGCTGGTTTTCAATGAGGTGGGCAAGAGCACCAAACAGATGGGAAATTTAGAGGAAGGCGACGATATTCTAGACCTAGCTGGCCCGCTTGGAAACCCGTCGGAGATCGAGAATTATGGGAATGTCCTGTGCGTTGGCGGAGGAGTAATGATTGGTCCTCTTTACTTTGTGATTTCAGCCCTGTATAAAGCTGGGAACAAACTTATCACAGTGATTGGAGCAAGGAGCAAAGATTTGCTAATCTTTGAGGGCGAGATGAAAGCCATAAGCCATGAATTTTTTATCACCACAGACGATGGCTCCAAGGGTTATGAGAAGCTTGCTTTTCTTAAAGAAATATTAAACCAAGAGAATATTAACCGCGTCGTGGCTATGGGACCGGTGGCCATGCTGAAGACTGTTTCTGAAATCACCAAACCCTATGGCATAAAGACCGTAGTAACATTAACGCCGATAATGGTTGATGGTACGGGAATGTGTGGGTGCTGCCGCGTTTCTGTGGGAGGAGCGACCAAATTCACATGCGTTGACGGACCAGAATTTGATGGCCACGAAGTTGATTGGAGTCTCTTAATCTCACGGCAGCGCATATATTTACCTGAAGAGAGGATGTCCTCGCTTTTTTACGAAAGATTCGGAATCAGATGAGTGTAAAACAGCCTAAACTCGATAGGCTGAAAAATATTCCCTGAAGCTAGCTTAAACCTAGGAAAGGGTGAAATCCATGCCTGAAAAGCTAAATTTGAATCGAGTGCCCATGCCTAAGCAAGAACCCAAGGTGCGAGCTAAGAATTTCAATGAAGTTGCCTTAGGGTATACCATGAAACAAGCAATGGAGGAAGCAAGCCGCTGTATTCAATGCAAAAAGGCGGGATGTGGTCCGGGTTGCCCGGTGGAGGTGGATATTCCCGGTTTCATTGCCGCTGTGCGCGACGGCAATATGCCTGAGGCGGTAAGGATCCTCAAGAGCAAAAACAGCTTGCCTGGGATCTGTGGTCGAGTTTGTCCCCAGGAGACGCAGTGTGAGATGACCTGTAATCTGGCTAAAAAGGGAGCGCCGATTGCTATTGGTCGCCTGGAGCGCTATGTTGCTGATTGGGAGCTGGCACACAGCGCATCTTCGAATCCTCATGTAGAGAAGGCTGCGCCTACTGGTAAGAGGGTTGCGATTGTCGGCTCAGGCCCAGCTGGGCTTACTGCAGCCGCCGATCTGGCTAAGATAGGGCATGAGGTTACTATTTTTGAGGCCCTTCATGAAGCAGGTGGAGTGCTGATGTATGGAATCCCTGAATTTAGGCTGCCCAAGCATATTGTCCAAACAGAGGTTGACTACGTAAAATCCTTAGGAGTAAAAATTGAGCTGAACTCAGTGATAGGTAGGTTGACCACTGTCGATGAATTATTACAAAAAGGCCACGACGCGGTTTTCCTCGGGGTTGGGGCTGGAGCACCCATGTTCTTAAATATCCCCGGTGAGAATCTCAGCGGAATTTATTCTGCCAACGAATTTCTCACTAGAACCAACCTGATGAAGGCCTATCTCTTCCCCGAATATGATACGCCAATAAAGGTGGGCAAAAGGGTAGTAGTGATCGGAGGAGGCAATGTAGCTATGGATAGCGCAAGGTGCTCCTTAAGACAAGGAGCAGAAGTGGTTTGCATCGTATATCGGCGCTCTGAGGTAGAAATGCCAGCAAGGCTTGAGGAGAAGGAGAACGCTAAGGAAGAAGGTGTTATTTTCAAGCTCTTGACCAATCCAAAGCAATTCCTTGGGGATGAGCAAGGCTGGGTTAAAGCTATGGAATGTATCCAGATGGAGCTCGGGGAGCCTGATGATAGTGGCCGGCGCCGCCCCATCCCCAAGCCTGGCAGCGAGTTCACCATGGAGGTTGACACTGCTATCATTGCCTTGGGGACGACCCCAAATCCCCTAATCCCACGAACCACCAAGGGGCTGGAGACCACCGGGCGCGGCACCGTAGTTGCTGATAAAGAAACCGGCAAAACAACCAAGCCCGGGGTCTGGGCCGGTGGAGACATAGTCACTGGCGCAGCCACAGTTATCAGCGCCATGGGAGCTGGCAAGCAAGCCGCAGCCTCCATCGATGCCTATTTAAGAGGATAAGGTTAACTTTATAGGCCTAGGAAAGAGAAGCGATGTACTTACATGTTGCCAAGGAATAATTACCAACAAGCCAAAGAATCAGTTCGGTATCTCTACTATCAATGTTGTCCCTCTGCCTAGGGTTGATTGCAGTTCTAAAGTGCCGCCCAGTAATCGCGCCCGCTCTTGCATCCCAGCTAGGCCAAGCTTCCCGTTGCGGGGAAGGTCATCCACCCTCCCCGGTAGCTCAATTCCTTGACCATTGTCGCTGATGGTCAGCCTGGTTTTATCTTGAGCGAACTCAATAGTCACCCATGCTCTTGAAGCGTGAGCGTGTCTTCTAATATTGCTAAGCGCCTCCTGAACTATGCGGAACACCAACAGTTGGGCCTCAGGCGTGAAACGCCTCTCAATACCAAGCACCTTTAGCTCTGCATCTATCCTGTCGCGCTCTTTCATTTCATTAATCAGCGACCTCAATGCTGGAAGTAAACCTAGATCGTCTAGTATTGATGGGCGTAGATCCTGGCTGAAGCGATGCACTGCCTGTAGTCCGCGGCTGAGCTGCACTTGTAGGTCTTTGAGAAAGAAGAGGTCATCTGCTTGAATATGGTGCTTCTTGCGAGTGAGGTTATCCAGCTGCCGGGAAAGGCTGCCCAGAAGCTGAGCCGTATCGTCATGAAGCTCGCGAGCGATGCGCTTGCGCTCTTCCTCCTGAGCCCTGACCGCTTGCTGAATATAGAACCTTAGGTTCTCCTGCATTCTTCTCTCCTCGGTTACATCTCGAGCGAGATTTTGGAAGGCGGTAGGCTTGCCGTCAACGGTAATTAAGTTGGTGCTCAGCTTTAAAATCGCTTCTGTGCCGTCCTTCCTGACTATCTTCTGATCATAAGGGTTATCTATCCTCTCACCTCGGAATAACCGATCTCGCACCTGTCGCGCAACAGCCAGACTGTCTTCGAGGAGAAAGTTACGAACGTTCATATGGC